>JBOHWI010000119.1:0-5116 GCA_050736675.1 Binatus sp. (SeqCode) | reverse complement strand
TCCCAGCATTGTGAACACCCTGACGATTGATGGCACAGGGCAAGCGATCACGATCGACGGCGCCAATTCTTATCAGGAGTTGTTCGTGAGCTTGGGCGCCACGCTGAACTTGAACAACCTGACGATTGCCCACGGCTACGGTCCATATCCAGGCGGCCGTGGGTTCCCTTTAAACAACGATTACGGGGGCGGCGGCGGTGTCTGGAACATCGGAACGCTGACAGTCACCAACTGCACTTTCTTGGGCAACCACGCCCAGTTCTTGGGCGGAGGTATCCGAAACGGCGGCACAATGACGGTTACCGACAGCGTCTTCTCGGCCAATAGTTCCTATGGAGGGCCCGCCTTTAATTCTTCCCAGTTTCTCGGCTACGGCGGCGCAGTCTACAACGAGGGACCGACGGCAACCATCTCCGGCAGCACTTTTTCGGGCAACGGCGGCTACGAAGGCGGCGGCATCCTTAGCATTAACGGCACTCTGAACGTCACGAACAGCACCTTCTCTGACAATAACAGCGCTGACAACGGCGGCGGCATCAATAACAGCGCTACCTTGAACGTCACGAACAGCACCTTCTTTGACAATAACAGCGCTGACGACGGCGGCGGCATCTACAGTACCTACTTTATGACGGTGATCAGCGGCACCACGTTCTCCGGCAACAGTGCGTCTAACGATGGTGGTGGAATGTGGATCGTGGGCGGCGGTGCGGGCGGCGTGACCGTTACTAATAGTACGTTCTCACGTAACCGCGCCTCTAACGATGGTGGCGGCATCTATGGCCCCGTTGACTATTACGAGAACGTGGTCACCAACACTACCTTCGCAAGTAATCGCGCCGCTCTCGGCGGCGCCACCTATGGCGTCTTCCAACTAGCTAACTCGATCCTATCGGCGAGCTCAGGCGGAAACTGCTCGGGTACAATAAACACTGGCGGCTACAACAACATCTCGGACGACGCCACCTGCGGCCTTGGAGTCATCACCGGCGCCAATGGTCAGACTCTCGGCGACAACGTCAATCCGCTGCTGAGTGCAAGCGGTCTGCAGAACAACGGCGGTCCGACGCAGACGATCGCGCTCGCGCCCGGCAGTTCCGCGATCACGGCGGTGCCGCTCGCGCAGTGCACGGTCACGACCGATCAGCGCGGCGACCCGCGGCCCGCGCCCGGCTATAACGCGTGCGACATCGGCGCGTACGAGTTTGCCGGGATAGTGGTCAACACGATGAGTGATTCGAGCACCTCGGGCGACCATCTGTGCAGCCTGCGCGAGGCGATCAACAACGCCAATAGCCCGGGTACCGACACCACGGGCGGCGATTGCGCAGTTGGGACCGGCAACGACACGATCGCGTTCAGCGTCAGCGGCACCATCTCGCTGACCAGCGCCCTTCCTGCGATCGCCAACACCTCGTCCGGCAGGTTGACGATTGACGCCACCGGACAGACCATCACGATCGACGGTGCGAGTAAGTACCAGGTGCTCATAGTGAACTCCGGCGCTACGCTCGATCTGAACAATTTGACGATTGCCGACGGCAATACAGCGGGCGCCGGCGGCGGCATCCGGAACGACGGCATCTTGACCGTGACGAACTGCACCTTTGCGAACAATAAGGCGGTCCACGCGGGCGGCGCCAGTGGAGGAGCAATCTTCAACGACGGAACGACGACGACCGTCACTGACAGCAGCTTCTTGAACAACGCCGGCGCCGGCGGTGCAATCGTTAACTTGGCACTGAACTTCGCCACTGCACTGACCGTCACGAACTGCACTTTCTCGAGCAACAATTCCATCGCCACCGGGAGCTATGGCGGGGCCATCCTCAGCGAGGCCTTCAACGGGTTCAAGGGCACCGTTACCATCACCAACAGTACCTTTTCGGACAACCGGAGCGAGGGCGGCGTATTCGGCGGCGCCATCTACAATGGAGCCAATGGCGACGAGTCGGCCACCTTCATCACCAACAGTACGTTCTCCGGCAACACCGGTGTCATCTATGACGAAAGCGGAACCGTCATGGTCGAAAACTCCATTCTGGCTAAAAGCGGCTCTGGTGGAGGCTGCAGCGCGAACTTCGGGACGATCACAGACGGCGGCTACAACATTTCGGACGACACTACTTGTGGATTTACAGGAACGGCCGCCAACGGCCATTCGATCGGCGATGGCGCCAGCGACCTCGGCGTGGCACTCGATCCAGCGGGCCTGGCGAATAATGGTGGGGCGACCGAAACCATCAAGCTCGAACCGGGCAGCTACGCGATCAACGCGGTCCCGCTCGCTCACCAGTGCCCGGCGACTGATCAGCGCGGCAGCCTGCGGCCCGATCTCCTTGATAACAGCGGCGCATGCGACATAGGCGCGTACGAGTCCGCGCCGACCGAAGGCTTGGAGGAGCTGGCGGTCAACCCCGCCAAAATCAACTTCGGCACCGTCGGCGTCGGCACTACCAGCGGCCTGCAGACCGCTACGATAGCCAACGATTTCAACGACGACACCGTCGACTTTTTCGCGAGCTTCGTTGCGGCGAACTTCGTCAAGATCAGCAGCACCTGCGGTAGTACTTTGGGACCCCTGCAATCGTGTCAGCTCGAGTTCGCATGCCGGCCGAAGAGAACAGGGTCCATCATCGGCTTCTATGGGTTTTTGTACGGCTCCTGGGAGCCGGCTGGAATGGATGGAGATGATTTTCGCAGGATCGGCGTAGTCCAATTCACTTGCACCGGCGGCTAGAGTATTCAGCGCCGACGAGTACGGCGACCGCAACGTAGAGCGTGACGTTCTCGCCGGGCCCGATCGTAGCGGCGGCGGAGTCGACTGACGTAGACGGGTCAACTACTTCGCGCTCGACCGCTGGCGTATGCGCGCCGATGTTAAATGCGGCCCGCGACGCGCAGGACGTAGAGTGCGTCGGCGGTTACCCATTCGTTTATCCTGGCAATGCCGGCGCCGCCCCAGTCTACTTGCGAAATCGAGCCGAACCGCGTGCTAATCGAAGGCTCGTCGCTATGCAGGAGCGCATCGAGCAGGGAACTTCGGGTTGGTTTCACGACCATCGCGTGACTCGTTTTCGAGTTAGTATTTCAAGCAGAAAGGGAAATTGAAGACCACCTTTATGAAGTTCGCGCGGCGTGCAAAGATGAGGATTGCGGGCGAGCTTGATTTTTGGCGGAGGCCTATTCGACGTGAACCAAAGCAACGAGCCTTTCATTGGCAAGAGCGGATGCGCTGCGCTCGCGACGATGGCGATAATTTTCGGAGCGAGCGGACTCGCGTGGCCGGCATCCTCCAGTCAACCTCGAGCGCAAACGGTTCAACTCGCGGCGGAGGCTGCGGGCCCGGCAGCGTCGCCGGCCGCGACCGACGACGACGACCAGGACGTTCCGACCAGCCAGGTCGACAAGTACATCAATGTTTACGCCGCGATGCAGAAAGACCACAGCCTGACGGTAGAGCAGGCCGCGTTGAAGCAAGGCCTGACGGTTGCGCAGTTCAGGGCTCTCGAGAACAAAATCGAGGCCGATGACACGCTGCGCGAACGGGCCCGCAAGGCGCTGCGGCACGCCGCAAATCCCAACGAAAAAGAATCGTCGGACGACTGAGCGCGGGAAATGCGTGCGGAGTTCAGCCTGGGCGAAGTCGAAGGGTCCCGTTAGCAGGCTTTTCGTGTCATTCTTGGAGCGTGATTGACAGACAAAACTTTCAGCAGTTATGGTCAACGGTGGCGAGTCAAAGCCGCTGCGGGCTTTCCCGGTCAGGGTTTTCCTACATCATTTAACTGAGGTCCGGTTGCGAGATGGCGACGACGATAACGAGCGAATGTATTAACTGCGGAGCGTGCGAGCCGGAGTGTCCAAACACCGCTATTTATGCGGGCGGAGTGCCGTGGGAACTCAACGGCGCTCCCGGCGCCGCGATTGCGCAGGACATCTATTACATCGTGCCGTCGAAATGCACCGAATGCGTCGGCTTTCACGATCACGAAGCGTGCGCCGCGGTATGTCCCGTCGATTGTTGCATCCCCGACCCGGCTAATCTCGAAACCGAAGCGGTGTTGCTGGCGCGCGCCCGGGAACTGCATCCGGAGGAGACGTTCCCCGATGATGCGCCGTCGCGCTTTCGCAAAGAAGGTGGCGCGCCTGCTCCGGCACCCGACGGTCCCGATGCTGCCACCAATGGCGCGGCAGTCGCAGCGGCACCGAAACCCGCGGCAGCTCCGGCTGCGGCCGCACCCAAGCCGGCGGTTGCGCCGGCAGCATCGCCGGTGGCGGCGGCAGGACTCGCGATGATGCATCTGCCGAAAGATATCGGCGCGCTGCCGGGACCGGTCGGCGAGAAGCATTTCCCCGGCGAGCTCGACGCTGATTTCGATGCGGTGCTGGCTTCAGTCGATGCGTCGCCGCTGCGCACTGCGCCGGCGCCGGTGCAGATCGCGTTTCGGCTGGCGGAGCCGGTGCTCGGCGCGATGCCCGACGGGGTGAAGGCGAACCTCGAGCATGCGGTGGGCACGACGGCCGGATTCTCGCGAATCCGCTCGACCGCGCTCAACATGATCTTGAACCTGATTCTATATCCGGCGCTCCTGACGGCGTTCTCGGTTGCAGCGATCGGCGACGGTTTGTTTTCGCAACATACGGGCGGATGGATCATGCTTGGCCTATTGATCGCCTCGGCCGAGGCCGCGTGGCGCTTGCGCGAGGGGGTGATTCACGCCAAGCCCGCTCACGAGCTGACGTATCGCGCATGCTGGTACGGGCTGGCGCTGGCGCCTCTGGGGGTGATTCTCGCGCGGGCGGGAGGATCCGGCAGAAAAACGCAGCGCAAGGTGGCCTTCGACGGTTTCGAGGGCACGATGCATGAGGACAAGACCGAGCGCGACCGCCGCTACGGGACCGTTTACACTGTCGCCGAGTATGCCAACGCGTACCTGGTGCGACTCGAGATGCCGCGTATGCTGCCGCCGTCGTCGCTCAAGCGGTTGTGGAATCTGCCCGACGAGATGCCCGACTACGATTACAGCATCATGGTCGGCGACAACGCGATCACGGTAAGCGCGAGCGTGCGCGGCGAGACGATCCGGCGATTGTCTTATGTCTCGTCGTCGTTCCC
>JBOHWI010000118.1:0-5666 GCA_050736675.1 Binatus sp. (SeqCode) | reverse complement strand
GTTTGCAATTATCCCAGCTTCGGCAGCTCGTAGATCCTCAGTTCGTCGAAGTCGATCTCGACCACCTTATTGATCATGTCTGGAAACTGCGCGATTTCGTGTAAGGCGCGCTCGAACAGCTCGCTTTGTGCGATTGGCCTGACATTCGGCAGGATCACTATCAAACCCGCGTGCAATTCCGCCTCAGACATGAGCTTGCGAAAGTCTCGCGCGTTGTTGGTAACGAACACGAACTCTTCGCGCACGACCAAGTTGAGCAACTCGCGATCAGTTAGTCCCGACCAACCCCGCCAGTTGACATGGTGCGCCTCGAAACCGGCCTTATTGGCAACGTCCGTAAGGCTCGTATGGAGGCATTCGTCAATGAGAAGTCTCACCGGCGAATCGCAATCCGTGAGACCTCTCGCCATGGCATCTCGTGCCACGGATGCCGGGGCGGGCGCCCGCGTCGCGGGTAAGCACGCGCGTAGATTCGCGCCAACTCTAGTTGCTCGCGATGAAGCGAGGGATACCCGGAAAGCAACTCCTCTTCGCCGGCACCTTGTTCGAGCATGCCGGCGATTTCGTAGACCCCTATTCTCGTTCCCCTAATACAGGGCTCACCCCCCCTGATCTCCGGATCTTCGATGACCATCTTGCGGGCACGTTCAAGGAGCATCAATTTCGACCGGACCTCCTCGAGAACACTTTTCATGTCGAGCGAGAGCCCACCGTCAAAGAAACGAAAGGCCCTGGCCCCCACCGGTGACTTGCGCCGGTAGGTAACGATCGCTTCGTGGAGTCTGTCCTTACCTTCCGCCGTGAGCTGGAGGAGTCGCGTATCCAACCGGTTCGCGATAACCAAATAAAAGAGGTCATCTTCTTTGAGAGATCTTTTGCTTCTAGACTCCTTTCGTGCAGCCTTTAACGGACCTTGGTCGATTTCTCGATGTACGGTCTTCAACGGAACACCGGATGCCACAGCGGCTTCGCTCGGCGTGAATGTCCGATTCACATCCAACATAATTATTCCTTCGTGCTCGAAGATTTTAGCATCCTACGACACGCTTCGTCGAGCCCACGGCGGAAAGCCACATTAGCGAAGTGGCATTGCGCCAACTGTGCGAAACGACACAGAAACGACACAGTCGGCCCGTCAGGACGGCTCCGTGGTTCGTCGCGACTCGCCCAACTCGATCTTGGCGAATCGCTCAGGTCCAAAATTCCTCAACGACGACGCGGGACTTGCCGCCGCGCGGACGGGAAGCGATAATGCATCTTCTCGGTGGACGCATAGCTCAGCCCGGTTAGAGCGCTTGCCTCACATGCAAGAGGTCCCTGGTTCGAGTCCAGGTGCGTCCACCAAAATAATCCGCCCGAACCGATCCTGCATTCTGGTCAACGCTTTGCCCCAGCTAAACATGCGTTAACCTGCGCTCGCCCTTGCCATTTTTGGTTTTTTGTCGCTCGAATTCGTTCATACGATTTTGCCGATTTCGCTGTTTCCTCGACCGTCCAGTCCTTCGCGGACTCTGAAAATCAATGGTTTTGCGAGGATTTTCTGCGCCGAGCCGCTTGGCACCTTCGATGCCCTACCTGTCGTCAGAGGTGACTGACCATGAAATTCAAAGGACATCTGATGATGGGTTTGATAGGTCTCGCGCTGGTCGCGGCGCCTATCACTGCGTCGGCGCAGAATACTGATAGGCACAAGTACGACTCGCGCCCGGCGCAAACGACTAACAATGCTTCGGCGTCACATTCGTATCGTGAGCCGACGCGCTCCACCGGTTCGGCCCGCAATGTCGCGCCGGCCACGGAGAATCGCAATGCCCGCTCGCAGACGATGACGAATGCGGCCCGCGACGAGCGCGCCATCCGCACGCAGCCGAGCGATACGATTCATCGTGATTCGAGGGAAGCGCGCGAAGTCGTCAATCGATCGAATGATCGCGACTACGACCATCGCGACTACGATTACCGCAATTACCGGAATCGCGACAACGACCATCGCGACTACGACGGTCCTCGCGCCGAGGGTTACTACGTGATGCCGCGCGGCTACGCCGGCGGAGCGTGCGCATGGGCTCGCCATCTTCGTACGATCTACAATCAGGACCGCTACGAGGGTCATCCTGCCGCCGCCGCCGACCTGCTGCCGCAGCTCCATCGAGCCGAGCGCTCGTGCGGTGGAGTCCCCTACGGCTTCCTCCGCTAGATAGTCGCTGCGCTGTAGTCCCGGCCTGAACCACGCGCCCCGCTCCCTCGAGCGGGGCGCGTCTTCATTTGGAATAGCGCCGCGCGTTTGGCCGACGACGACGATTGAAGTAGCGTTGAAGTATTGCGATCCTGCGAAATCGGTCGTCACGTATTTTGTGTGATTGTTGCGAGGTCGGACAATGTTTGAAGACGAGACCATAGACATCGCCTGCCCGAAGTGTGGCTTTCAAAACTCGCTCCTGGTGCGGGAACTCGAGCGGAAGGCCGAAACCCATATCATCTGCCAGGGCTGTCACGTCGGCGTGAAGGTCGAGGCCGCGGAATTTCAACAGCGGCTCAACCAAATCAACGACGAGGTCGAGGACATGGAAGCCCAGGCCCGGCAAGCGAAGAGCCCCAAGCCGCGCAAAGGCGATTTCCAGATTTAAGGCCTACCTGCTTCTCTCGACCGCCGATGAAATTCCTGCGCCCCAGCATCTGCCTGCTCGCCGCCGTCTTTCTGCTATCGCAATTTCCCGCCGCACCGGCCGCTTTCGCTGCCGACATGGACGGCGTCATGATGCACGACGGAAAAATGATGATGATGAAAGCGGGGCAGCCGGCGACCGCGATGGACCACGAAGTCACGATGTCGGACGGCACAATTGTCGAGGTCGATGGCGCCGTCAAATCGAAAGACGGCAAGGAATTTCATCTGCAGGACGGCGAAATGATCATGATGGACGGGCATCTGATGAAAGGCGGCAAGCCCACCCGGATGAGCCCCTGAGGAACTTCGGCTTTCGCACGCCAGTTAGAGATCACGATGGATCGCCAACTTGGAGTCCGACACACTGGACGGCGCGCGCAGCCTGCCGCGATTCGGCTGGCGCATTGGATTAACATCCCGCTGCTCGTGATCATGGCCGCCAGCGGATTGCAGATTCTGGCGGCGTATCCGTCGCTCGGGCCGCGCGGTGCGCTTTATGGCTGGTATCCCTTTCAGGGCGATGCGCCGCCGTCGTGGCTCCGCTTCGGCGGATGGCTCGCGGGCGCGCGCCATTGGCACTTTGCCATCGCCTGGTTCCTCATTTTCAACGGCGTAATCTATCTCATCTATATGATCGCGAGCGGCGAGTTGCGCCGCCGCGTTTTCATCCCGACGCGCGATACCTCGACAGCACTCGCGATGTTCGCGTACTACGTCCGCATCCGCAAGACTCCGCCGCCCGAGGATTTTTACAACGGCCTGCAGCGGCTCGCGTACACCTCCGCGATTCTGTTCGGAATCGTGGTGGTATTTTCGGGACTGGCGATTTACAAACCGGTGCAGTTGTACTGGATCACAGCCGCGTTCGGCGGTTACGACGTCGCGCGCGTTGTGCATTTGAGCTGCCTGGTTTTGCTCGCGCTGTTCACCGCGACGCACCTGGTGCTCGTCGCGCTGCATCCGCGAACGATCGTCACGATGATGACCGGAGGACCGCGTGGCTAGGCTCATCACTCGGCGCAAACTTCTGCTCGGTCTCGCCGCGAGCACCGCGCTCGTCGGATGCGACGGACATGTCGCGGCGAAGTTCCTGGCCGGGATGGAGCGGTGGAACGAAGGCGTCAGCCGGCTGCTGTTCTCCGAAAATCGCCTCGCGCCCGAGCCGCCCGCCTCCGAGCTGACGCCCGAGTCGGCATTCCCGAGCTACTTCATATCCGACACGATGCCGTTCCCGCCCGACAACTGGACGCTCAAGGTCGGCGGCATCGTCGCGAAGCCCGCGGTCTTCTCGCTCGATCAGCTCAAACGGATGCCGATGTACTCGATGCGAATTCGCCATCACTGCGTCGAGGGCTGGGCGGCCGTGGCAGCGTGGCAAGGCGTGCAACTGCGCGAGATCGCGAAGATGGTCGGCGCCAGCCGCGACGCGCAGTACGTCGAGTTCCGCTCGTTCGACAACGGCTACTATTCGACCTGGGATATCGAGAGCTCGCTTCATCCGCAGACGATTCTCGCCTACGGCATGAATGGGCGGATGCTCTACCCCGACCACGGCGCGCCGCTGCGGCTCTACTCGCCCGTCAAGCTCGGCTACAAGCAGGTAAAATACCTGACCGAAGTTAATTTTTTGCCGACTCGGACCGGTGGGTACTGGGAAGATCAAGGCTACGACTGGTACGGCGGCGTCTAGTCAATCGCGAGGCTCGCGAACGACACCGCCGACTCGCTCTGCGGCTCCATCGCGATTCCATATTTGAGCAGACGTGCGCTGCGGCCGCGGAGCAGCTCGAGTTGCGTGTACATTGGCGACAGGCCACAGATTCGCCGCGCGTCGCGATCCTTCACGATGTCGGCGAAGAAGCCGTCGGGGTCGCCGCGCTTGATATTCTCGATGAGTCCGAGGTCCTCGCGCTGGACGCGCTCGGCCACTGCGCTGTCGGCGGCGAATTCGTCGCCGAATTTTTTGCCGACGTGGGCGAAATCTACCCCCGCGATGATCAGCACTCGACGCTGCTCGGCGTCGAGTTCGGCTCTGAGAGCCGCTATGAACGACTCAACCCGGGAATCGCGCGCCGGCGTCACTCCGCTCGCCACCATCTCGTGGAACGAGCTGACTAGAATCGGCACGACCTGGTAGCCGCGCGCACCGAGCGCGTAGGCCAGGAACAACGCCTGGAATTCGATCGAGTGCTCGCCGCGATGCAGCATCTCGTCGGCGAACAGATCGCCGCTGTAGTGCGCCGCGAGCCGATCGATGAACGCGCCGTCGGTCTGGACAGCGCCAAACGGCGTCGCGTAGTTCTTGCGAGTCGCGCTGAACAGTTCAGGCCCGGCGCCGTAGTGCGAGGTCCCCAGGATGACCACCAGTTCGGGCGGCTCGTGCGCCATCAGCTCATGGTACGCCTGCGCATACGCGGCGGCGCCCCGGCGCGGATCGATGTGAGGCGCGATAAGACCGGCGAGCGACGCTGATTTTTTCGTTGTGACCGCGCGCCCGGGTCCTTCCGGCGGATCGAAAAACGCCGCCAAGTCGAGCCGCAACTTCGCCGGATCTTTCTCGTAGCAGAGACCGGCCAGCGCCGCCGGACGGTCGGGGCTCGCGAGAAATTCCTCGCGCACGCGCCGCTCGCGCTCATGAAATGCGGGCGAATCGAGAAAGGACGCGCGATCGAGCGCCGCGATCAGTTCATCGAGCTTCTCGATCGGAATCATCTCGCCGAAACGCTTCGCAAACGCCGCCTGGATGTCCTTCATCGACATCCGGCCGTCGAGCAAAGTCACGATAAAGTACGCGCCCATCCCCAGCATGATCGGCTCGGGCGCAAGCCCGCTCGGATCGCGCAAACAGATCATCGTCTGATCCTGCTGCTCGACAGGGAACGCCTCGACGGCGCGAATCTTTGGATTTTCCATCGCGAATTCTAACTTTGGTGACAGTCGGCGGTTCAGAGCGCTGCGTTTGCAGATGCCAAGTTTACAGATGCCGGGAGCTTTGACA
>JBOHWI010000117.1:0-4433 GCA_050736675.1 Binatus sp. (SeqCode) | reverse complement strand
CACGAGGTACTCGCCCGCGACATCGAGGTTCAACTGGTCAAGCAATTCGAGCCACGCGAGGTACTGCTCGGTGATCACGCTGGCGGTCACTTCGTGCGGGTCGAGCTCGGCGCGCTTGAGCAAGTGGAGCAGCAGGTCGAGCGGGCCTTCGTAAATCGGCAAGCGGAAGCGAACGCCGGCGTCGGCGCCGAGTCGGGGCGGCGTGCCGGCTTCGTTTTGGTTTCCGTCGCTCACAGCTGCACCATCCAGGAGATCGCGCCCAGCGCCATGTTCATGACCGGGTAGATCGCGACATCCAGCCAATGCGTATATAGCAGCAGCATCAGTATAAGGAAGCCGTAACGCTCGCTCCGCGCATATGCGCGCGCGGCAGGAACCGGCAGGACGCTGAACAGCACGCGCCCGCCGTCCAGCGGCAGCACCGGGAAAAGATTGAAGACTCCCAGCTCGACATTGACAATCACCGACGCCTGCAGCATCCGTGCAAGCGGGACGACGACGCTGGGCGCGAGCGAGCCGTGCATGAAGGCAGGCATCGCGCGCAGCAGAAGTCCGCTGACGATTGCCAGCACGAAGTTCGTCAGCGGGCCGGCGGACGCTACCTTCAACATTCCGGTTCGCCCGCCGCGTAACACGCGGAAATCGACCGGAACCGGCTTCGCGTAACCGAGCACGGGCAGACCAAAGAGATACAGCCCGAACGGCAGGATGATCGTCCCGAAGAGATCAATATGCGAAATCGGATTCAGCGTAAGCCGTCCCGCGCGACGCGCGGTATCGTCACCAAGCCGCAGCGCCACCACGCCGTGCATAACCTCGTGCGCGATGATCGCGAACATGATCGGTGGCGCGACGATACAGATGGTCGCGATGGTTCCGCTCAAATCGCCCAAGTCAGTCCGTGCCTTCCCCGACGCACGCGCGGGTCGCGCGCGGATGAAACGTGCGATGGACCTTGCGCAGGTGGCTTTTCGAGAGATGGGTGTAAATTTGGGTGGTCGAGATGTCGCTGTGGCCGAGCATCTCCTGCACGGCACGCAGATCGGCGCCGCCCTCGAGCAGATGAGTGGCGAAACAATGGCGCAAGGTGTGCGGGCTTATCCACGCGAGTCGCGGATCCGAAGCGGCCCATCCTTTGAGGGTCTTGAAAAATCCCTGGCGGGTCATCGCGCGGCCAAGCCTGGTGATGAAAACGGCGGATACGCGGCGCGGAGCTTTCTTCTTGCCGCGCTTGCTGTGGTCCGCCGGATTGAGAATCTCGTCGCGGCGCTCGAGGTAGGCTTTAAGTGCGCGCATCGCAGCGGAGCCCATCGGCACCATCCGCTCCTTGCTGCCCTTGCCGAGCACGACGACCGCGCCGGCCGCCGGATTCACCTGCTGCAGTTGCAGTCCGACCAGCTCCGAAACGCGCAGCCCGCATCCGTAAGCCATTTCGAGCATCGCCCGATCGCGCAGTCCGCGCGCGTCGTGCGCATCGATCGCGGTGATAAGATTTTCGATGTCGGCCGGCGACAGCGTGCGCGGGAGTTTGCGCGGATGCGGCCTCAGCTTTATCGAGGGCGCGGGATCGCGCTCGATGATCTTCTCGTCCACCAGCTCGCGCACGAGACCGCGCAGGCTGGCGAGATGGCGGCGCTGCGAGCTGACGGCAAAACCCTGGTCCGCGAGCGCTTCGAGGTACGCGGTCAGCGCGGCGGCGTCGAGCTGTGCAGGCGCGAGGCGGGCCTCGCGGCACCACGATTGAAAAAGGCCAAGGTCGTGCGCGTACGCTTCCATCGAATGCCGGCTCAGCCCGCGCTCGACGGCCTGGCGCGACAAATGACGATCGATTAGTTCGTCCCAGCCGGCGGCGCTCACGCGGTTGCTCCGGTGCCGGGATCTTGTTCGACCTTTTCGAGCAAGACGGCGCGCAGCTCGCGCATCCGATCGAGATCTTCGATTTTTGCGCCCTCGCTATCGCTAACGTAGAAGACATCGAGCGCTTGATCGGCATTGGTCGAAATGCGCGCGAGGTGAATCCGCAGGCCGAGCCGGTAGAGCGTGTGCGTGATCGCGAACAGCAGGCCAACGCGGTCCTGGGTGAATACGTCGATCACCGTGAACTGTTCGGAAGTGCGGTTGTCGACCGTGACTTCGGTCGGCACGTGGCGCACGAATTTGCGGCCCGCGTTCTGCACCTGATGCGCCTCGACGACGAGCGCCGCGATGTCCTGCTGTCCGGTGATAACGCGCTCGAGGTCGCGCTCGACGCGCAGCCAGCGCTCATCTTCCAGCGCCATCGAGACGGCGCCCATCTGATGCGATACGCGAAACACGTCCATCGCGACGCCATTGGTGCGGGTGGTGATTCGGGCCGACAGGATGTTGAGGTTGTTGGCGGTCAGGGCGCCCGCGATCATCGAGAACAGCCCCTGCCGATCGCCGGTCACGACTATGAATTCGCTGAACTCCAGGTCGGGGAAATGCCTGATGCGGCAGACCAACGGGCGCTCCGCGAGCGAGCGCATCAGGTCGAAGTGCAACGGAATGTCGGCCTCCGGCGCGGTGAAGAAGTAGCGGTCCGGCATCTCGTCGAGGAACGCGGCAACGTCCGCTTCAGGAGCCGATGCGACGAGCAAGGTCTCGCGGACGGCCGCCTTGACGGTCGCTAAACGGCGCGCCGGATCGACCGCCTCGCGGTCGCCCTGCTCGAGAACCTTGAGCGCGCGCATGTAGAGATCGCTCAGCAGCATGTCGCGCCAGTTGTTATAAACCTTGGGCGCGACCGCGCGCATGTCGGCATAGGTCAGCAGGTACAGCGCCTTGAGCCGATCGATCGAACCGACCGTGCGGGCAAACTCTTCGACCGTAGTCTGGTCGTCGAGGTCACCCTTCTGCGCGACCTGCGACATCATCAGATGGTTGCGGACCAGAAACACGACCAGGTCGATTTCCTCGCTGTCGAGTCCGAGCCGCTGCGACACCTCCGCGGTCAGAGTAGCGCCGCGCTCGTGATGGTCGTGGCCGTGACCCTTGCCGATGTCGTGGAGCAGCAGCGCGAGGAATACGAGCGGCAGGCGATCGAGCTCGCGCGCCACCTCGGTGAGCAGTGGTGTCGTATCCTTGAACTCCCCGGTGCGCAGACGCTCGAGCTCGCGCACAGCAACCAGCGAATGCCGATCGACGGTGTAGATGTGGTAGAGGTCGTGCAAAACGCGCGCGTAAAGGTTGCCGAACTCGGGGATGATCGCGCCCAGCACGCCTGAGAGATGCATCGCCTCCAGCGTGTCGGCGACGCGCTGGCCCGCCGACAAAATCGTCGTCAGGGCTTCGGCCACGCGCGGATCTCTGCGCAGGTTGTCGTCGATCAAGCCCAGATTGTCGCGCACCAACTGGTAGGTGCTGCCGGAAAGGCTCACGTCTTGCGCCTGGCAGTCAGCGTAAATTTTGATCAGATTGAGCGGATCGCGTGCGAACAAATCGGTCTCCGCGACGCTCAGCAGACGGCCCTGAACGATCACGCCCGGGCGAATCTTGCGGGTCGGCGTGCGGCGAAAAAATCGCCCCCCGGAACTGTTCTCGATCACGCGCGCGATCAATCCTTCGGCAAAGCGATGGATCGTCGATGCGTGCTGGTAGTACGCGCGCATCAAAGCGGAACCTGCCGCCTGTCCCACTGCGGGCTTGAAGCCCAGCATCGGCTCGATCCGTTCCTGCATCTCGAAGGTAATCTGATCGAAGTGGCGCCCGGTCAGGAAATGGAGAGAATTGCGCACCCGCCACAGAAAATCGCGCGCCTCGATCACTTCGGCAGCTTCCGGCTCGGTGAGCACGGCCTTTTGCACCAGCTCTTCGAGCGAATGGACTTTGCATTTGACCTTGGCCAGCCACATCGCGGTATGCAGATCGCGCAGCCCGCCTTCACCCTCCTTGATCTGAGGCTCGAGCAGGTAGATCGAATCGCCGTACTGAGCGTGGCGTTTGCGGCTTTCTTCGAGCTTGGTGGCGAAGAACTTGCCCTGGTTGCGGTTGAGGACTTCGGCGATGAGCAGTTTGTCGAGATCGGCGTAGAGTTTCTCGTCGCCGCACAGGAAGCGCGCATCGAGGATCGCGGTCTTTTCCTTCAGGTCGTCGTTGGCGAACCGCACGCATTCCTTGGCAGTGCGGACCCCATGTCCGACGGTGAGACCCGCGTCCCACAGCGCATGCAAAATTATTTCGGTGACGATTTCGGCGTACGGACCGCGCTTGTAGTCGTGCAGAAACAAGAGGTCGACGTCTGATTGCGGATTCAGCTCGCCGCGCCCGTAGCCGCCGCGCGCGACCACCGAAATTTTCTGATTGAGCTTGGGGGTACGCCGGCCATGCTCCGCATCCGCATAGCGGTACAGCGCGCGCAGCAGATCGTCCATCGCCGCGGTCATCGCGGCCACGATCTCGCTCCCGCTTGCGCC
>JBOHWI010000116.1:0-6223 GCA_050736675.1 Binatus sp. (SeqCode) | reverse complement strand
GGTGGAATGAACCCCGGGACGCCGGTTTTCACCACTTCATTCAGCCTCTGTCTGGTCTGAATCCGATTGATTTCGCCAAGCGCGTCTTCTGGAAGGGCGGAGATATCGAAATTCTCTTTCGCGCGGGCCGCAGACCTCGGCGTGGTAAGCAAAGCTGTGCCGCGCTGGACCGCCCAAGCCAGCATCACCTGTGCCGGCGTCTTTCCAACTCGCGCGGCAATTTCCGAAACGACTGGATCTTCGAGCGGCCCCGGCTTCATCCCGTGACCTAGTGGGGCAAAAGCCAAAAGCACAATGTCCTTCTGTTTGCAGAATTCCAAAAGCTCGGTTTCCGGCAGATACGGATGTGATTCAACCTGGACCACGGCCGGCTTGATTCTCGCAGACTCATAGACAGGCACCACATCTTTCAAGGTGATGTCCGAGAGTCCGATGGCCCGGCATCTGCCATGGTCCACGAGACTTTCCATCGCCCTCCAGGTGTCGAGCAAAGTCACGCCGTGGTCGTAAATGACCTCGCCATTTTGATCCCGCGGATCCTGCTCGTCCCCCGGTTGAAACGCAAACGGCGTGTGTATGAGGTAGAGATCCAGATACTGGAGTCGGAGTCTGTCCAGACTCGCCTTGAAAGCCGGCTCGACACGCTCGGGCCGGTGATTGGAGTTCCACAACTTTGTGGTAACAAAGATGTCTTCGCGCGCGATCCCCCCGGCGGCAAGTCCTGCCTGCAACGCCTCGCCTACCTCGCGCTCGTTCCGGTATCGTTCCGCACAATCGAAGTGTCGAAACCCGGCTTCCAGTGCGTCTCTGGTCGCAGTTATCGTCAGTGCCGCGTCGGGAATCAGGGTGCCAAAGCCGAGTGCGGGCATTTGGCCGCTTCCGTGGTCGAGCGGCATTCTCGTCATCCGCAGATCAGAAGATTCCATGGCTACACCTCCGCGCTATTTTGCGTTGAGCCTACGACTTCGGACTGGTTACACACAAGAAGAAGATCAGTTACTGCGAGTGTGTCCGCGCGATCGGCCGAGCGGCGGACGCGCCGAGGCCAGCGCCGCTGAAGAAATCCAGCCATGACCTAAGCTGCCGACGAGTTGCATCGAAGACCCGCTCGCGCGCGGACGCCGCGCTGGATGCAGGATCCAGTGCCGCAAGGCGTGAGGGTTCAAGTCCCTCCTCTCGCATTCCAGGTGAATTGGCGTATGCGGGGGCAGCTCGCGCGATTGCGAGCGCCCCGCTTTGTCTATGCTTCTTACTGCGCGGTGACCAGCTCGACGCGGCGGTTCTGCGCGCGCCCTTCTGCAGTATCGTTGGTCGCCACGAAGCCAGTCTTGCCGTAGCCGTGCGGATGTAGCCGCGCTTCCGGAATTCCCGCGTTCTCCAGGTAATCTTCGACCGCATCGGCGCGCCGGTCGGACAGTTTCAAGTTGTACTCCTCTCCTCCGATCGCATCGCAATGTCCGTTCACATCGATATCGACGTCGGGATTGGCCTTGAGCGTGGTTGCTGCCTCATCCAGCACGGCCGCGTCACCGGGGCGGATGTTCGATTTGTTAAAATCAAAATGCACGCCGCGCAGCACCAGCTTCTCCAATGAATCACCGGCTAGATGGTCAGGCTCTGCGCTTCCCAGAGCGCGCGGAAGCGGCCGTCGCGCTGCGCGCTCAGCGACGACCAATCGCCCGACTCGACCACCTGGCCGCCTTCGACGACGTAAATCAGATCGGCCCATCGGATGGTCGACAGGCGATGCGCGATCAGGACGACGGTGAGCTCGCCGCGGCGGCTTTCGATTGCGTCCAGCACGCGTCCTTCGTTCTCGGAATCGAGGCTGTTGGTCGCCTCGTCGAGGATCAGCATCGAAGGACGGCGCAGGAATGCGCGTGCGAGCGCCAGGCGTTGGCGCTCGCCCTGCGACACCATCATTCCGCGGTCGCCGACGACGGTATCGAGTCCATCCCTCAGTCCCGCGACGAAATCGAAGGCCGACGCCTGCCGCAACGCCTCGAGCATTTCGTCCTCGCTCGCGTCGGGGCGCGCCCACTTGAGGTTCGCGCGAATCGTGTCGTGAAAGAGAAAAGTGTCGGGTGCCACGTAACCGATCTGATCGCGCCATCCGCGCACGCCCTCGGGACCGAGTGGGCGGCCGTCGAGTCTGAGCGTCCCGGAATCCGGCAGGATGAGGCCCATCAGGATGTCGGCGATGGTGCTCTTGCCAGCGCCCGACGGCCCCACCAGCGCCACCACTTTGCCCGCCGGAATCACCAGGCTCAAATCTCTTACTGCGGGCACGCGCCCCTGGCTGTAGGTGAACGATACACCGTCGGCGGCAAATTCGCGGGTGAGCGAGAGCAGGTCGTGCGGATGCGAGGGCGGCTCCGCCGCCGCGGCGCATCGCGCTTCGATATCGAGCAAGTTGGCGAACGACGGCAGGATGTTGACAAAGGCGCGGTAGTGATACTGGCCGGTCATGATTCGCGGCATCATGCGAAAAAATATCAGCAGCAAGATCAGGATTCCCGCGGGCGGGACGGCCAGCACGCGAATCGAGACCAACAGCACCACCGCAAGGATCATGACGGTGCCGAGTTCGAACAAGGTTGCGGCGATCGCCTGTTGACGAATACCGTCCACGTTGGCCCGGACGACGTCGGCGCTGAGGTTGGAGAAGATCGAAAAGTTGCGCGCCTCGGCGCCGTAAGTCTTGGCCGCTTTGAGGCTCTGCAAGTGCTCGATCGAGGCGGCATAGAGCGACTTGTTGGTGTCGGAGACTTCTTCGCCCTGCCTTTCGATCGCCTGCGTGCGGCCGCGAAAGACGAAAGTCAGCAGCGCGCCTGCGACCAGCACCAATGCAGTCATCCCGGGCGAGACCGCAAACGCGATCGCCATGTAGAGGCTGGTGAGCGCAACTTCGCCCGCAAGCACGAGGGCAAAACTGGTGCCGTTGCCGATCCGATAAATCTCGTGCGTCAGCGCGTGAGTGAAATCCGAAGCTCGACTACGGCATACGAACAGCCAATTCGCTTCCGCGATCGAGTGGTAGAGGCTGCAGCGCAGGTGATCCTCGACCTCCTGCTGCACCGCGTAAGTCCATACGCTCTGGATCTGTCCGAGCACGGTCCGCGCCCCGACCAGCATCACGAATATGCCCAGCAGCAGGATCAGCGACGGATGCAGCCCTATCCTAAGGAACGCGTTCGAAATGATCGCCGCGTAGCGTCCCGCCTCGCCCTGTCCAGCCAGATTGAAGCCGGCCACCTGCAAGGTTGGCAGCAGCAGCGCAAAGCCGATGCCCTCGCTCAGCGAAAACAGGACGGTCACGACGACCACGCCGATCAGATGCCAACGCGAAACCTGCATCAGCATCGCGAGATACGTGCGCAGCGTGCTCTGCGCCGGCGCGTTTGCATCTCCGGATGCGACTATGATGGCTGCGGTCGAGATTGTCTTTTCCACGGATCGTACAATTGCCCGAGAGGTACAGACGATGCGACGATTGCTCTAAGCGTGAAAACCCTTTACGTCGCTAGTGAAAGCGACACGAGTTTACAGAGGGTTCGAAGCACGGGCAAGTCGCGGGGGGTGATGATCAGCGCGGTCAGTTCGACTGGAGGAGCGACAGGAAAGGAGCATCGATTGTCATTTCGACGACAGCAATCCCGTCTTCCAGTTTATAACTCGCTGGTTTCGCAAATCCCGCCTCTTTCAAATATGAAATGAATCCTACGTCTGCTTCGTATTCCAGAACCCACGCGCGGCGCGCACCAAGGTCGAGCAGACTCTCGCGGAGTTTTGCGAGCAAACGGGTTCCCAGAGTCGCGCGTGCAGCAGGCGCCACGACTACGAAGAGGCGGTACACCCCATCAACACACTTTTGGCCGTCGGCGGTTTTGTCGCGGTGCTCGATGCATGCATAGCCGACGATGCGCTCGCCGGATGTGGCTACAAAGTGTCGTTGGACCCCGTCCGACGAGGAAAACGACCTGCGGTTGATCAACCACTCATGCTGGCTCGGTGGATCCGGCAATTCAGCAAGCGACAGTTCGGCCAGGGCCAGGATGGCCGGCCAGTCGTCGTCGGCTGGCGCCCGAAGCGTTACTTGGCTCATGCCGCGCCTCAACTCACGTGAGCTTCGGGCGGACTTCGGCGTCGAAGCGGTCGATGAACTTGGCGAGCGGGTCGGTGCCGAGCGGGCTTATCAGGAGCTCGTCGACGCCAATCGCGGCGAAACGATTCAAGTAGTCGGCGATTTCGGCAGGCGGCGCCAGGATGCCTTCGACGTAGCCGCCCGTGTCGGTCCATTTCGGCGCGAAGCCCAGGTACACGCGATGACTTATCGCGAAGCCGTCGAGGCTGCGGCCGCGGCGGGCGGCAAGCTCGCGAATCCATCCGATTCGTTCCGCGACCTGGTCGGGGTTCATCCGCGTGCCATGCCATCCGTCGCCAAGTTCGACGGCGCGGCGAATCGCACGGCGGCTGGTACCTCCCACCCAAATCGGGATGTTGCCCGCGGCGGGACGCGGCCCGAAGCGCATGCCGGCGAGATCGAAGAACTCGCCGTGAAATTCGGGAACGGCGGAAGACCACGCCGCGCGCATCAGGGCGATAGCCTCATCGGTGTAGGCGCCGCGCTTTTCGAACGACGCGCCGAGCGCGCGAAACTCCGCTTCGAGCCATCCGCTTGCGACTCCAGCGACGACGCGGCCCGACGACAGTCGGTCGAGCGTGGCGAGTTCCTTGGCGAGATGAATCGCATTGCGGTAAGGAACGACGATCACGCTGGTCGCGAGTTTGATCCGGCTGGTAAGGGCGGCGACGTAGGCCAGTGTCGCGATCGGTTCCAGAATTTCGATCGGCGGCAGCCGTCCGCCCGACTCGGGCACCACCAGATGATCGCTGACCCAGATCGATTCGTAGCCGGCCTGTTCGGCCCGCATCGCTGCGCGCGCAATTTCGTCCGCCGCGGCGCCGATCTGAGGCAAATGAAGACCGATTTTCGTGGCCGTCCTCCGCCGGATTCAGTCGCCTTCCCCGCCCGACAGTAGCTCGACTATTCCATGGCAAGTCTGAAAGTCATAGTGCAGAGAGCTCATGCAGAGCTTCCATGCACCGACAGTGTCGTGCTTGCCGATGAGCGCAAGCAACTGCGTCTTGATCGGACCCTTAACATTAGCCATCGCCGCCTTGGCCCGTTCGCGACGTTCGACGCGCATGTGTTGCAGCTTGGCAAACCGTTGCATCCCGAGCTCAGTTGGACACGGCTGCGCCTCGTACCACTTGCCGCCTTCCTGGCCGATCGTGAGGTTCACCGTGGCGGTGCCGTCCTGGGTGTCGAATTGCATCCCCATGAGATGAGTCGGCGGCATTGGGTAGGTGGCATACTTCGTCGCTTTCATCACGTTGGGCGGCAGCTTGGTGATCGACAGCTGAAACTTCCGATTAATCGGCAGCGCGAATTGCCTCCTGATCCGATCCTCGAGAAAATCCTGGTTCTTGCCGAGGCACTTGAGCGTCGAGGGCGCGATCAGCTGCTTTAACGCGGCAAAATCCTTGTTGTACATGGCGTCGGCAACCTTGTGCGCCAACGCCTGCTGTTCCGGCGTACCCTTCTCGGCCTCCTTCATGGCCGCCAATTGAGCGGCCGTAAGGGTGGCAGCCGCTTTGGGCGCGGGAGTCGGCGGACGCATCGCCCACGGCGACTCCTGCGGTCTGGGCGTATGCTGCGCAGCGGCAGGCGCGGGTGGCACGAGCGCGGCGGTCAGCGCAAACGCTGCAAATTTCGTTCGCCAGGACTTCAGCATCTCACTCCTTCAGCACGGGCACGCGGGGTGCTTCTCAAAAATCAAAATCGTCAATCAATTTTGCTGAATCGCGACGAGCCCGCAAGCCGGTCAGTGAAACGTGAAAAAGTGAAAAACGAAAGCGATGGCGACGCTAGTCTTTGTCGGGGATCGACTTCAATTGCTCCAGCCACGCGGTCGCTTCGCTGTCCGAGGGCGCGCGCCAGTCACCGCGCGGCGACAGCGACCCGCCGGAACCGACCTTGGGTGCGTTGGGAATAGCGCTGCGCTTGAACTGGCTCACCTGGAAGAAGCGATATAGGAAGGTATGCAGATGTCCCTTGATGGTCGCGATGTCGTACTGGTTGCGGCGGTCGCGCGGAATGTCGGGCCATTCGCCCGCGTCCTTGTCGCGCCACGCATTGTAGGCAAGGAACGCGACCTTC
>JBOHWI010000115.1:0-4064 GCA_050736675.1 Binatus sp. (SeqCode) | reverse complement strand
CGGCAAGGTCGAGGAAGCTTCTGAAGTCGGCCGCGTGCAGGTGCGCCGCGGCGCGCACATCCTCGACGTGTGCCTGCAGGATCCGGATCGCGACGAGATGGCCGACGTCACGCGCTTTCTCGAAATCGAAGTCAAAAAAGTAAAAGTGCCGCTGATGATCGATTCGACCGATCATCGCGTGATCGAAGAGTCGCTCAAGCGCACGCCGGGCAAATCGCTGATCAACTCGATCAACCTCGAAGACGGCGAGGATCGCTTCAAGAAGGTCGTGCCGCTCGCGCGACGCTTTGGCGCCGCGCTCGTCGTCGGATGCATCGACGACGACAAGCAGCAGGCGCAAGCCGTCACGCGCAATCGCAAGCTGCAGGTGGCGCAGCGCTCGTTCAAGCTGCTCACCGAAAAATACGGCGTCGAGCCCGAAGACATCATCTTCGATCCGCTGGTCTTCCCGGTCGGCACCGGCGACAAAAACTACATCGGCTCGGGCATCGAGACCATCGAAGGCATCCGGCTGATCAAGGAGGCGCTGCCGAGCTGCAAAACCATCCTCGGCATTTCCAACGTCTCGTTCGGACTGCCCGAGGCGGGCCGCGAAGTGCTGAACGCGGTGATGCTGTACCACTGCGTTCAGGCCGGCCTCGACCTGGCAATCGTCAATTCGGAAAAGCTGCACCGTTACCCTTCGATTCCCGAAGAGGAGCGCAAACTCGCCGAGGATTTGATCTGGTGGCGCGGCGACGATCCGATTGCCGCCTTCGCCGCGTATTTCCGCGCGCGCAAAAGCACCGTCACCGCCGAGGATCGCAAGGCGATGCCGCTCGACGATCGCCTTGGGCGCTACATCCTCGAAGGCTCCAAGGACGGCCTGGTCGAAGACTTGAACGAGGCACTGACGACTCGCGGCCCGCTCGAAATCATCAACGGCCCGTTGATGAAGGGGATGGACGAGGTCGGGCGCCTGTTCAACGCCAACCAGATGATCGTCGCCGAAGTTTTGCAGTCGGCCGAAGCGATGAAGGCCGCCGTCGCGCAACTCGAGCCGCACATGCAGAAATCCGAAAGCGCGACCAAGGGCAAGATCATTCTCGCGACCGTCAAGGGCGACGTTCACGATATCGGCAAAAACCTGGTCGAGATCATTCTCGGTAACAACGGCTACCGCGTCGTCAATCTCGGCATCAAGGTGCCGCCCGAGGAACTGATCAAGGCGTTCCGCGAGCACGCACCGGACGCGATCGGCCTGTCGGGACTGCTGGTGAAGTCGGCGCAGATGATGGTCGCGACGGCGCAGGACTTGAAAACCGCGGGCATCGATTGTCCGATCCTGGTCGGCGGCGCCGCGCTGTCGAATCGGTTCACGCGGATGAAAATCGCGCCCGAGTATCCCGGCCTGGTCGCCTACGCCAACGACGCGATGAACGGCCTCGACCTCGCCAATCAGATCATGGACTTTGAACGGCGCGAATCGCTCAAGCACGTGCTCGCCGAGCAGTCGAAGAAGATGCTCGAGGCGGCGCCGAAGGTGGTCGACGCGCCCGCGGACGCTACGCCGCGCACATCATCGGTGCGTCGCGACGTCGAGATTCCGAAGCCGCCCGACCTCAAGACTCACGTGCTCCGCAACTACGATCTCGGCGAGATCTTCGAGTACATCAATCCCAAGATGCTCTACTCCAAGCATCTGGGCTTTCAGAATTATGTCGAAGCGTTCGAGGCCGGCGACGCGAAGGCACGCGAGCTTCATGATCGGGTCGAGGAAGTCGCGCAACAGATTCTCGCACGCGCCGACATTTCCGCCAATGCCGTCTTCAGATTTTTCCCCGCGCAATCTGACGGCGATCGCACCGTCATGATCACTTCGCCGGACAACAAAAGCAAAACGGTGCTCGAGTCGTTCACCTTCGGGCGCCAGAGCGACGCGCCGTATCTATGCCTCGCCGACTACGTCGCCGCGCGCGATTCCGGTCGCACCGATTATCTGTGCATGTTTGTCACGACCATCGGCGCCGGTGTGCGCGCTCTCGCCGAGGACTGGAAGAACAAGGGTGACTATCTGCGCTCGCACATCCTGCAGGTGCTCGCGCTCGAAGGCGCCGAGGCGTTCGCCGAGCTGCTGCACGCGAAGATTCGCCAAATGTGGGGAATCGGCGACCCGCCGCGACTCTCGCTCAAAGATCTCGTGCAGGCGCATTACCACGGCAAGCGGTTCTCATTCGGCTACCCCGCCTGTCCGCGTCTCGAGGATCAGGAGCAGTTGTTCCGCCTGCTCGAAGTCGAGAAGAACGCGATCGGCGTGCAATTGACCGAGGGCTTCATGATGGACCCCGAAAGCGCGGTGAGCGCCGTCGTGTTCCATCATCCCGAGGCGAAATATTTCAGCCTCTCGCCGGCCGATATCGAGCGCCTCGAACGCGAATTCGAAGCCGCCGCCGGCAAGCGCGCCGCGAGTTGAAGCGAGTCTGGAATTACTTGCGGTGCGCGCGATGTTGCGCCCCGCCGTTGCGCACGTTGCCGCCGTCAAGCGCATGCAGTTCCACGACCGCGGCCTCTTCGTGCGGATGATACGCCTCGCATCGGATCATCACCTGCCGCTCGCGCGGCCCTTCAAGCTCGACCAGGAAGACGCGCTGCCACGTGCCAAGCGCCAGGCGGCCGTCGATCACCGGAATCGTCTCGCTGGTCGAAAGCAGCAGATGCATCAGATGCGAATGTGCGTTGGGCCGTTCGTCGATCGCGATCGGCGGCTTGCGACGGCTCATGTCATTGTGGTTGTAGCCGCGCTCCGAGGGGCACAGCTCGCGCAGCATCTTCTTGAAGTCCTCGAGCAGCAACTCTTCCGCCTCGTTGATTTTGATCGCCGCCGTCGTATGCCGCGAGAACACGGTCACCGTGCCGCTCTCGACCGCGTTCGCTCTCAGATGCTCGTTGATGTAATCGGTGAGGTCGATGAATTGAATCGGCTCGTCGGTGCCGAGATCCAAAATCGAATCGGACAGCACGACCGAGTGTCGCGAGCGCGACGCCCTCGTGCGAAAAGTCGTCCGCGCAAGATTAATTTTTTCTGGCATTTCAGTTCCTTCGATAAGGTTAACGACCGACGATCGCCGAATGATTGATCGTCAATCGTAAGCATCTCGCTGCGGGCAGGGCAATTCACATGACGCGATCTGACCGACTGACCGCAAGGCGGTTAGTCGGTCAAGTTGCCTGCGTCACTGAATTTGCTAAGTGGCTTTGCTGCGCAGTTCGCGCCCGGCCAGTTCAAGATCGCCTTCGATCATCAACTCGGCGAGCTGTTCGAACTTCACCTTGGGCGTCCATCCGAGTTGGCGCTCCGCCTTCGAGGGGTCGCCGATCAACACGTCGACTTCCGCCGGGCGGAAGAATCGCTGATCGATCTCGACGTGATCCTGCCATCTCAGTTTCAGGCGATCGAACACGACTTCGAGAAATTCCTGCACCGAATGAGTCTCGCCGGTCGCGACTACGTAATCGTCGGGCTGCTCCTGCTGCAGCATCAGCCACATCGCCTCGACGTAATCGCCGGCAAATCCCCAGTCGCGGCGCGCATCCAAGTTGCCGAGCGCAAGCTTCTCCTGGATGCCCAGCTTGATTCGGGTCGCGCTGCGCGTGATCTTGCGCGTAACGAAGTTCTCGCCGCGCCTGGGCGATTCGTGGTTGAACAGAATTCCGTTGCAGGCGAACAGCCCGTAGGCTTCGCGATAGTTTACCGTCTGCCAGTGCGCATAGACCTTGGCGCAGGCGTAGGGACTGCGCGGATGAAACGGCGTGGTCTCATTCTGCGGACTTTGCGTAACCTTGCCGAACATCTCCGACGATCCCGCCTGGTACAGCTTCGCCTCGCGCCCGCGTCGCTTGTTGTGATCGCGTAGCGCCTCGAGCAATCGCAGCGCCCCCAGGCCGACGACATCGGCAGTGTATTCAGGTTGATCGAACGAGATGCGCACGTGCGATTGCGCGGCGAGATTGTAAACCTCGTCGGGACGCACCTGCTCGATGATTCGCCTGAGCCCGGTACCGTCGCCGAGGTCGCCGTAGTGCAG
>JBOHWI010000114.1:0-4454 GCA_050736675.1 Binatus sp. (SeqCode) | reverse complement strand
GTTTGTTGATCCAGCCCGACGCAAAACTCGCTACGCTTTTTGATCTGGCGCTTTGCATATATTTAAACCATGGACGACGACATTGCCGCGCAGCACGAACCGCCAACCCGCGAGCAACGGCGTGCCCTCCGCCGCATCCGCCGCTTGCAGACTTTGATGACCGTTTCGTTCGCATTTGAGTTCGCGACCCTCTTAGGGGTGCTTGTATTTGAGTTCGCAAATTTCAAAGCTATGGTAGCCGCGGCGCCGGCGATTACCGAATACTCGATGGATATCCGGGAGTGGGTGTGCTTGGCGATTTTTGTCCTGTTCGGAGGCGTCCTCGCGGCGACAACTACGGCGCTCGGCAGATCAACTTGCCCAAGATGTGGCCAAGGCTTCTTCGCGAAGACGAGACCAAAGCGTGGCGAGCGGCGAGTCCGTTCTCGCAGATGGGGCATTTACTCGCAAACCTGCGCTAACTGCGGATTGAGCCTCGGGTGGGCCGCCCTGCCCGCGCCGGAAGAACACCCGCCAGACGGTCCGCGCTAAGTCGCACCGCGAACTCTCACATGAACTTACGCCACCCCGATCAGGCGTCCGCGCCTCATCGGCGGGACAACCGTTGTCATCGCCCCATGCCATAATCACAGACCGGTATGACTCCTTCATCGAACTCCACGGAATACTCGCTTGCCCACGCCAACGTTCGAATTATGTGGAATGCTCTCGCCAGCGTCTTCGCCTCCGCCGATCGTCAGGACGCTCCACGCCAATGCGTTCCCGCATTCGCACTGGTTCACTCAAGCGGAAGTAACGGAGGAGAAAGGAAGAATGTCAACCAAATATCGGAATCACGAAATCCTGATTTAGAACGCTGTTTCTGGTCGGACTCTTTCTTGCAGCGCCCCACCCTGATATTACTTCGGGATTGCCCCGCGCACGGGGCCAAGAGGCAAGGACTAAATTCTATGACTGAAATCAGTATGAAGCAGCTCCTGGAGGCCGGCGTTCACTTCGGCCATCAGACCAGCCGCTGGAACCCGAAGATGAAGCAATACATCTTCGGCGCCCGCAACGGTATCTACATTATCGATCTGCAGCAGACCGTGAAGATGTTTCGCGCGACCTTCGACTTCGCCCGCGACCTCGCCGCCGCCGGCGGCACGATGCTGTTCGTCGGTACCAAGAAGCAGGCCCAGGACATCGTCAAGGAAGAAGCCGAACGCTGCGGCATGTACTACGTCAACAACCGCTGGCTCGGCGGTATGCTGACCAACTTCCAGACTATCCGCGCGTCGATCGACCGCCTCCGGAAGCTCGAAGAAACGATGGCCGATCCCGAAATGATAAAGGCGCTCACCAAGAAAGAGATGAGCGACAACGGCCGCGAGCATGAAAAGCTGATGAACACGCTGGCCGGGATCAAAAACATGCGCAAGCTCCCCGACGCGCTGTGGGTGATCGACACCAAGAAGGAAGACATCGCCGTGGCGGAAGCGAACCGCCTCGGTATCCCGGTCGCGGCCGTGGTCGATACCAACTGCGACCCTGACTTGATCGCGTACCGGATTCCCGGCAACGACGACGCGATTCGCGCGATCAAATTGTTCACCGCCGCCGTCGCCGACGCGATTCTCGAAGGCAAGCAAATCGCCGAGGAACGGGCCAAGGGTCAGCAGGATATTCGCTCGGACGCCGGCGCGGCGGCAGGCCCGGGCGCACCGTCGCCCGATTCTCCAAGCGCGGTCTAGTCGATAAATCAGAATTCGGACCGGATACAGAGCCGGTCAGTTATGGCCGTCGCTTGCAGTAGGGCGACCGGCCAAGAATACTAGCTCAACTCAGGAATTGTGATGGAACTAAACGCAAATCAGGTTAAGGAACTGCGCGAGAAAACCGGCGCCGGCATCATGGATTGCAAGCGGGCGCTGTCGGAGACCGGCGGCGATCTCGAGAAGGCCGTCGTATGGCTGCGCGAGAAGGGAATCGCCGCGGCAGCGGGACGCGCCGGCCGGGTCGCATCCGAAGGATCGGTCGGTTCGTATATCCATGCGGGCGGCAAGATTGGCGTGTTGATCGAAGTCAATTGCGAAACCGATTTCTGCGCCAAATCCGAAGCGTTCCAGGCGCTGGTGAAGAACCTCGCGATGCAGGTGGTCGCGTCGAATCCGCGCTGCGTGCGGCGCGAGGAACTGTCGGCGGCGGTTGTCGAGCAGGAGCGGCAGATTTACGCGTCGCAGGCCGAGGGCAAGCCGGCGGCGGTGGTGACGAAGATCGTGGATGGCAAAATCGAGAAGTTTTACAAGGAAGCCTGTCTGCTCGAGCAGGCTTACGTCCGCGATCCCAACAAGACTGTCAACGATCTGATTGGCGAGGCCGCCATCCAGATGCGCGAGAAGATCGATGTGCGCCGCTTCACCCGCTACCAGTTGGGCGAGGCGCTCGAGGACACGGCGACCACCACGGCGGCCGCCTGACGCAGCCGCGTTTTTACGGACGGTACGGGGCTTCGACGGAGACATCGACGGGAGCTTCGAAAGATGGCTGAAGTTCAAAGTGCGCCGCTCGGCAAGCCGCTCTTCAGCCGTATCCTGCTGAAATTATCCGGCGAGGCGCTCGCCCCCGCGCAAGGCTCGGGACTCGATCTCGACGCGCTGGCCGAGATTGCACTCGAAGTCAAGGAAGTGGCGGCGCTTGGCGTCCAGCTCGCGCTGGTGATCGGCGCCGGCAATTTTATCCGCGGCAGCGACTACGAGTCGCGCGGGATGGATCGTTCGACCGCCGACCAGATGGGGATGCTGGCGACGGTGATCAACTCGCTGGCGCTGCAAAACGCGCTCGAGCATGTCGGCGTCGTCACGCGCGTGCTGTCCGCCATCGAGATGCAGGCGTTGTGCGAGCCGTACATCCGCCGCCGTGCTGTGCGCCATCTGGAAAAGGGCCGCGTCATCATCTTCGCGGCGGGCACCGGTAACCCTTATTTCACCACCGATACGGCCGCGAGCCTGCGCGCGATGGAAATCGGCGCCGAGGTTATCCTCAAGGGCAGCCATACGGTGGACGGCGTTTACGATCGCGATCCGATGCGCGAGCCGGGCGCCAAACGCTTCGACCGCCTGACCTACATCGAGGTGCTGCAGAAAAACCTCAAGGTAATGGACTCGACGGCCATCTCGATGTGCATGGATAATCGCCTGCCGATCATCGTGTTCAATTTGCGCAAAGCGGGTAATATAAGAAGGGCCGTGATGGGCGAGCAAATCGGGACCCGGGTGGAGAGCGCACCGTGAGCATGCTTACGGACACGATCGAAGAAGCGCGCAAGGAAATGGACAAGACCGTCGAGGCGTTTCGCCACGAACTCGCGCGCGTCCGCACCGGCCGCGCGTCAACCGCGCTGGTCGAGAATCTGCAGGTAAATTATTACGGCGCGAAGACGCCGCTGCGGCAGTTGGCCGGATTGGCGGCGCCCGAGCCGCGGCTGATAGTGATCACGCCGTACGACAAAGGCGCGATGCACGACATCGAAAAGGCAATTCAGACTTCCGATCTGGGCCTGACGCCGATGAACGACGGCAAGCTTATCCGGATTCCCATTCCCGAGCTGACCGAAGAGCGCCGCAAGGACCTGGTCAAGCACGTGCGCAAAATCGGCGAGGAATTCCGCGTCGGCGTCCGCAACCATCGCCGCGACGCCAACGACATGCTCAAGGAAATGCACAAGGAAAAGCAGGCCACCGAGGACGAGATGCGCGCGGGCGAGGCCAAGGTGCAGGTGTACACCACCGAGTTCATCGAAAAAATCGACAAAGTGCTCGCCGCCAAAGAAGCGGAAATCATGGAGGTCTGAGCTCGCCCGTCACCATGTCCAAGCGGCGCGCGAACTGCGGTGAAGCCTGAATCCCAAGTGGCTATCTCACTCCCACTGAGCGATTTCCCCAACCTGTCTTTGGATCCGTCGCGGATGCCGCGTCATGTGGCAATCGTGATGGACGGCAACGGCCGCTGGGCCAGCCGGCGCGGACTCTCGCGCCACGAGGGCCATCGGCGCGGCAAGGACTCGGTCCGCGCGGTGGTCGATGCGGCGCGCGAACTCGGCATCCCGTACCTGACGCTGTACGCTTTTTCGAGCGAGAACTGGGGCCGGCCGACCACCGAAGTTAGTTTCCTGATGCAGTTGTTCCATCGCTATCTAATCACCGAGACCAAGCGCTTGATGAAGCGCGATATCCGCGTCGTCGCGCTGGGAGACACCGAGCGGCTGCCGCCGCGGGTGCGCGACGCGCTGGCCGAGACGGTCGCGGCCACCCGCGACAATCGCACGATGACGGTCGCGTTGGCGTTGTCGTACGGCGGGCGCCAGGACATCGTCAATGCGGCGCGGTCGATCGCGCGCGCGGTGGCCGACGGCGCGATTTCTCCCGATCAGATCGACGAGCAACTGGTGGCGCGCGAACTGACCACTACCGGCC
>JBOHWI010000113.1:0-5149 GCA_050736675.1 Binatus sp. (SeqCode) | reverse complement strand
GGGTATGAGGCGGCAAAGGCCGTCGTGATCACCGCCTTCGGCGAACGGATGCACGCGCCGGGACACCCGTTGCGCGATCCAAAGACGGCGCTGCAGGAATGGGCGCAAGCGCGCGGCCTTCCCACGCCGCTCTATCGCGAGATCGCGCGACTCGGGCCCGACCACGCCCCGGAATTCACGATTTCCGTCGAAGTGCCCGGCTACCGGACTGCCGAGGCGAAGGGCTTTGCGAAGCGCCTCGCCGAGCAAGCCGCGGCGGCGGCTTTCATCGCGCGCGAGGGTATTGGCCAAGACGTCCAAAAGTGCGCTCCGTGAACAGCGGACGCGGCGGCGGAACAAGCTGCGGCTTTGTCGCCCTTATCGGGGCGCCGAACGCGGGCAAATCGACGCTCATCAATGGGCTCGTGGGATCGAAGGTCTCGATCGTTTCGCGCAAGGCTCAGACAACGCGGGGCACTGTCCGGGGGATTGCACTGGAAGGCGCGGCCCAAATCATCTTCGTCGATACGCCAGGCATCTTCGCGCCGAAACGCCGGCTCGACCGGGCCATGGTGGCGGCCGCCTGGGGCAGCACTGGCGATGCCGATGCGGCCGCGCTGCTTGTCGATGTCCATCGAGGCATAAATGCCGAGGTCGAGGCCATTCTAGCCAGGCTGCCCCTGATAGCCGCCCCAAAGATTCTTGTTCTCAACAAGATCGATACCGTGAAACCGCCAAAGCTCCTCGAACTCGCCGCCAGGCTCAATGGCGAGCTCCCCTTCGCGCAAACTTTTATGATCTCGGCGTTGCGCGGCCACGGGGTGAGCAAGCTCAAGCAAGACCTCGGCGCACTGATGCCGCCTGGCCCTTGGCTTTATCCAGAAGATCAGATTGCGGACAAGCCATTGCGCTTGCTCGCCGCCGAGATTACGCGCGAAAAGCTCTTCGAGCGCCTGCACGACGAGCTTCCCTACTCATCGACTGTCGAAACCGAAGTGTGGAAGGACATGCCGGACGGATCGGCACGCATCGAGCAGACGATCTATGTGACGCGCGAGGGCCACAAAAAGATCGCGATCGGCGAAGGCGGCCACACCATCAAGGCGATCGGGACCGCGGCGCGCAAAGAGATCATGGAAGCGGCCGGACAAAAGGTGCATCTCTTTTTGTTCGTCAAGGTTCGCGAGGACTGGCTCGACGATCCGGAACGCTACCGGGAAATGGGGCTGGATTTCCCCAAAGATTGATGCGGCGTTTTGTGACCAAAAGCGGTCCTCGCGGCTGTTCCGGCGGTGTGTGCAAATATCAAGATTTCTACACCGCTGACCCAGGCCGGAGAGGGGAATCGGCGCCAGGCCCAGCAGGCGGCGGCGCGCCTCTCCGCGCCGCGCGGCGGCGCTTCCGGCGGTCCTCGAAGCGCTGTAGCACCACATAGAAGGCCGGAACGAACACGACCGCGAGGCACGTCGAGGCGATCATGCCGCTGAAGACCGCGATGCCGATCGATCTGCGCGATGCGGCGCCCGCGCCAGTCGCGACGACGAGCGGCAGCACGCCGAGAATGAACGCGAAAGACGTCATGATAATGGGCCGGAACCTGAGCCGCGCCGCCTCGACCGCGGCGCCGACAATCTCCCTGCCGGCGGCCCGTTGCTGGCGCGCATATTCGACAATGAGGATCGCATTCTTGCTGCCGAGCGCGATCAGAAGCACGAGGCCGATCTGGGTATAGAGATTGTCGGCCTCGCCGAGATAGGTCAGCGCGCCGACCACTCCGAGCAGGGCCAGCGGCACGGCGAGGATCACGGAGAGCGGCAGGATCCAGCTCTCATACTGCCCCGCCAATACGAAATAGACGAGCAACAGCGCGAGGCCGAAGACGAAATAGATCTGCGAGCCGGCCGCCTTCTCCTGGTAGGACATCGCGGTCCATTGGTAGCCCGTTCCGACCGGCAGCGCCTGCGCGCCGATCTGATCCATGATATCGAGCGCCTGGCCCGAGCTGAAGCCGGGGGCCGCGCTGCCGACGACCGTAGCCGATGGATAGAGATTGTAGAGGCTGATCACCGGCGGACCCTGGACCTCCTTGACGTCGACCACCGTTCCGATCGGCGTCATGGTTCCGTCGCCCGCCTTGACCTTGAGGTTCTGGATGTCGTCGACGGTCGCGCGGTAGCCGGGCAGCGCCTGCGTATAGACCTGGAACACGTGTCCGAACTTGTTGAACTGGGCGACGTAGCTCGATCCGACGTAGGCCGACATGGCGGAAAAGACGTTGCCGACCGTGATGCCGAGCGTCTCGGCCTTGATGCGATCGACGATGACGTTGAGCTGGGGGGAGCCGGCCCGGAAGGTCATAGCCAGCCTCCGAAGAGCGGATTGCGCGTTGCCGTCCCTGACGACGGTGTCGGCCAGGCTCTCCAACAGAGCGTAGTCGAAATCGCCGTTCTTGATCTCGACCTGCATGGTGAAGCCGCTGACGTTGCCGATGCCCTGAATCGGGGGCGGTTGGAGCGCGAACGCTATCGCCTCCGGCACGCCTTGCAGGGCGCCGTTGAAGCGCCGGGCGATCGAGGCCACATCCTGCTCCTTCTCCTTGAGGCGTGCGCCCCAGTCATTGAGGATGACAAAGGCGACGCCCGCGTTTGCGAGGCTTGCAAAGTTGTCGAGTATGGAAACGCCGCTGATGGTGACCACATGGTCGACGCCGGGGATATTCTTCGCGATCTTTGAGATCTGTTGCATGACCGCGTCTGTGCGCTCCTTCGAAGCGCCGTCCGGCAGTTGCGCGCCGACAATCAGGTAGCCTTGGTCCTCGTTCGGCAGGAAAGCGGTCGGCAAGCGCGTCAGCCCCCAGATCGCAACGCCCATCAGAACCAGCGCGAGGATCACCATCGCGCCGCTGCGGCGCGTCATCGCGCCGATTAGCCTTACATAGGCGCGCTCAGCGAGCCCATAGACCGCGTTGAAGCCGCGGTAAAAGAAGTTGCGCCTTTCGAGAGGCGTCGGCGGTCGCAGCCACAACGCGCTTTGCGTGGGCTTCAGGGTCACCGCGTTGATGGCGCTGATCAAGGCTGTCGCGGCAATGACGAGCGCGAATTGCCGATAGATCTGTCCGGTCAGTCCCGGCAGGAAAGCGGCGGGAAGAAACACCGACATCAGCACCAGCGTGATGCCGATGACCGGACCGATCAGCTCGTCCATCGCCCTGCCAGCCGCCTCGCGGCCAGGGACGCCCCGCTCGACATAGCGCGAGACGCCTTCGACGATGACGATGGCGTCGTCAACGACGATGCCGATCGCAAGCACGATGGCGAACAGCGTCGCGAGGTTGACGGAAAAACCAAGCGCCGCCATCGCGGCGAACGCGCCGATGATCGTCACCGGAACGGTTGTCGCCGGGACGAGCATCGCCCGCCAATCCTGCAGGAAGACGAGAATGACGATGAGCACCAGACCGCCGGCCTCGAGCAGCGTCAGATAGACCTCGTCGATCGCGGCTCTCACGAATTTCGTGGTGTCGTAGGGCGTCACATATGTGAGGCCCTGAGGGAAGCTCTTGGCGAGTTCGTCCATCTTCGCCTTGACCTCGTTGGCGACCGCAATTGCGTTGGCGTCCGGCAGGAGGGAGATGGCGATCCCGGCTGCCGGCCGGCCGTCGAGATTGAACGATTTGCTGTAGGTCTGGGCGCCGAGCTCGACGCGGCCGATGTCGCGGATTCTGGTGATTTGTCCGCCATTTGCGGGATCGACCTTGACGACGATGTTCTCGAACTCGGCGACATCGTCCAGGCGGCCGCTGAGATTGAGCGTATATTGAAAATCCTGCCCTTTCGGCGCGGGCGGCGCGCCGACCTGGCCGGCGGCGACTTCCTGGCTCTGCTGCTGGATGGCGTTGATCACGTCTTGCGGCGTCAGGCTTCGCGTCTGAAGCAGGTCCGGGTTCATCCAAACGCGCATGGCGTATTGTCCGGCGCCGAAGATCGTCACGGCGCCGACGCCGTTGAGGCGAGCCAGTTCGTTTTCCACGCTGATGACGGCGTAGTTCGACAGGAACAGGCTGTCGAAACGGCTGTCGGGTGAAACCAGCGAGACGAATTCCAGAATCGAAGTCGACTTCTTGGCCGTCGTCACGCCCTGGATCTGGACTGCCGGCGGCAGCGACGCAAGGGCGGAGGCCACCTGGTTCTGGACCAGGATCTGCGCCTTGTCGGGGTCCGTGCCGATCGCGAAGGTGACGGTCAAGGTATAGGTGCCGTCGCTCGCGCTCGTCGACTGCATATAAATCATGTCCTCGACGCCGTTGACCTGCTGCTCGATCGGCAGGGCGATGGTGTCGACGAGGGTCCTGGCGCTCGCGCCGGGGTACGTCGTCGTCACCTGTATGGTCGGCGGGACGACATTGGGATATTGGGCGGTCGGCAATTGCATGAGCGAGACCAGGCCGATCAGGACGAAGACCAGCGCCAGCACGTTGGCGAGCACCGGCCTTTCGATGAAAAAGCGCGAGATCATGCCGTTCCCCCGCAATGTTTCATTTCGGCTTCATTTCGGCGCCGGGCCGGGGACGCTCGTCTTGGCGGCGTCTGACGGATCGGCCGCGACCGACGTCAGCTCGGATCGTTGCGGAGCGACCTTGGCGCCGGGAAAGGCCCGCTGAACGCCTTCGGTCACGACCCAGTCACCGGGATCGAGACCGGATTCGATGATCCGGAGCTGACCCTGCCTTTGTCCGGTTTTGACGATTTTTCGCTGAACGACATTGTCCGCGCCGACCACCAGCACGTAGCTCCCCTCTTGGCTCGTCCCTATCGCATCGTTTCGCGTTAGCAGCGCTTTCTCCTGATGCGCGATCGGCGTCCGCACCCGCACGAACAGGCCCGGCAGCAGCGCGTGATCCTTATTCTCGAACAGGGCGCGCACCGTCAGCGTGCCAGACGCCGTGTTGACCTGGGGCGAGGCATAGTCGAGATGTCCCTTGTGAGGATAGCCCTCCTCACCCTGCATGCCGATCTCGACCGGGATGCTCGAAAGGTACGTCAGGTCCGTCGAGCTGATCGGGAGTCCCGCCTTGGCGTTGTTTCTCCGGGACGCCAAAACTTGCGGCTCGCTCGCCGTGAAATAGACGTAGAGCGGGTCGGTCTGGATGATGGTTGCGAGCGTGGTCGGC
>JBOHWI010000112.1:0-2384 GCA_050736675.1 Binatus sp. (SeqCode) | reverse complement strand
ATACCAAGCCGGACCTGGTCGCGGTCTTCGGCGCGGACCACATCTACCGGATGGACATCCAGCAGATGATCGAATTTCACACGGAACGCAAGGCGGCGGTCACGGTCGCGACGCTGCCGGTGTCCGTGGACGAGGCGAATCAGTTCGGGATAGTGCAGGTCGACTCGGGTTTGCGCGTTTCGGGTTTCGTGGAAAAGCCGAACAATCCGCCGCAGATGCCCGGCGCGCCGGGACGCTCGCTGGCCTCGATGGGCAATTACCTGTTCAGCCCCGACGTGCTGCGCGAGGCGTTGATTGAAGATTCGATCAGCGAAACAAGCAACCACGACTTCGGGCGCGACCTTATCCCCGCGCTGATCGATCGCGTGCCGGTTTACGCGTACAACTTCATGACCAACCGGATTCGCGGCGACTCCGAGGTCAATCTAAGTTACTGGCGCGACGTCGGGACGCTCGACGCGTACTACGAAGCCAACATGGACCTGCGCGACGCGCGTCCGCATCTGAATATGTACAATGCTTACTGGCCGCTGCGCACGGCGTACTACGATCAGCCGCCGGCCAAGTTCGTGTTCGACGAGAACGGCCGGCGCGGTCTGGCGCTGCATTCGGTGATTGGCGAGGGATGTATCGTGTCCGGCGGCGCGGTCCGCAACTCGGTGCTGGGGCGCTCGGTGTTCGTGCATTCGTACAGCCTGGTCGAGGACTCGGTCATCATGGACTATGCGGAAATCGGGCGGCACGCGAAAATCCGCCGCGCGATTATCGACAAGAATGTCTATGTTCCCGAGGGCGAAGAGATAGGCTACGACCTCGAGCGCGACCGGCAGCGATTCTTCGTCACGGACTCGGGCCTGGTCGTGATTCCCAAGGGCCCCAAGCGCGAACGGTCGGTACTATAGCGTGGCATTGTCATCCTCGCCGGCAAGTCAGAAGGTCGAACCTCGCGAATCAGCCAGGCCGGAATCGAACGGCGAAGTGTTGAGGCGCGGCGCCGCTCCGGCCGGCGCGGCTGCGGGCGTGCCGGAGAAATCGGATTTTCCGCTCTCGCTTGGAACCCTGAAGAGCACGCGCCTGGAGTTGGGACTCAAGGATCGGCTGATTTTCCGGCTGATGGCCGCGGCGCTGCACGTGCTGAGCCTGCTGCCCGACTTCGTTCTTTACAAACTCGGAATAGTCTGCGGTCTGATCTTCCATCGCTTCGACCATCGTCACCGGAAAATCGGAATTCGCAACCTTGAGATTGCGTTTCCCGAGAAGAGCGACGCGGAGCGACAGCGCATCCTGCGCGGCTCGTACATCAATCTCGGCCGCACGGGAGCCGAGTATGTGCGGCTGGGCGGATTCTTCTATCGGCGGCTGGCGCGGCGTATCACGTACAACCGGCTCGACGTGTGGAACGACCTGACGCCGAAGTATCCCGGCAAAGGCGCGCTCATCTTGACCGCGCACTTCGGAGGTTTCGAGCTGCTGCCCGCGGGCCACGCACTACACGGGTTTCAGATAGGCCTGGTGCATCACACGCAGCGCTTCCTGGCAGGCGATGACCTGGTGTCGTTCATCCGCGAGCGGGCGGGCGTCCAGATAATCCGCAAGCATACGGCGGCGCGCGAGATGCTGCGCTCGCTAAGGCGCGGCGAGATCATCGGTATCCCGCTCGATCAGAATGCGAAGCGCTCCGAGGCAATCTGGGTGCCGTTCTTCGGCGAATTGGCCGCGACACCCAGCGGCTTCGATCGCCTCGCCACGATGGCGGGCGCGCCGGTCGTCCCGGTGTTCATCGTGCGGCAGCCCGACGGCGCCAGCCACGTGATCGAAATCTTCGAGGAGATTCCGCAGCAGCGCACCGGCGACCGAGCCGCCGACACGCTCGTGAATACCGCGCGCTACCAAAAGGCTATCGAGGAGATGGTCCGAAAATATCCCGAGCAATGGCTCTGGACGCATCGGCGCTACCGCACCCGCCCAGTGCGCGGCACCCCGTCGCTGTACGACTAGTAGTATTCCGGTCTCACTGCTGATCATGCCCGTAGAAAGTTGTAAGGCTTGCGTCTCGGTTGAGTTTATGCAAATATCCAGAACTGCCAGATGTGCAGAACTACGAGGAACGCATGACCACTTTGCACTCAATCAGAGTCGATCTCGACGTCTACAAGAAAATCGTCTCCGAAATGGTCGAGACCGACAAAGACGAGAACGACACATTGCATCGCATTCTGGGAGTATCCTTCTCTAACGGAGCAGCGACGGCAGTAAATGGTAACAACGGCTGGTCCGGTCATGATGTCCATCTACCAGAAGGAACCGAGCTTAGACTCACCCACTTGGACCATGAATATACCGCTCAGATCCATCGAAGGGCTTTTCTCGCCGAAGGGAAACTC
>JBOHWI010000111.1:0-2421 GCA_050736675.1 Binatus sp. (SeqCode) | reverse complement strand
CATCTGGGAGGTCACCGGGATCGACGGTCTAAGTCCCATGACCACGGTTTATGCGCAGACCCCGCAGAATTTCGAAAACTTCAACCTCGCAGTCGCTCCGGACGGTACGGTGTACGATGTTTACGCTGCCGGAGCTGCTGGAGCGCCGATCGCGCGGGTCGCTACGAATGGCGCGGTGACCACGCTGGCGGCGGCCGACGGCACGCCGATCAGCCTATCCGGCGGCTTGGGGATGACGGTCGGCGGAATGCAGGGAAGCGGCGACGCGCAATTCGTGATCGCGCCCTTCAACTCGAAAGCGGATGCGGAGAACGGCCTTCCCGAGGGCGTGCGCACGGTTGACCTGACCGGAGCCGCGGCAGCGGTGGGTGTGCCGCTTACGACGACCGATTTCTCAGGCTTGTCCAATTTCGCGATTGGACCGGACGGATGCCTGTACGTCGCAGGCGGTCCGACGGTTTCAAGAGTCACCAACGCGGACGGGAGCTGCAGTTTCGGGCCGGCAACGCAACCTGCCACGATCAGCCTGACGCCGGCCGTGGTCATGCCCAATCCAACACAGGGTTCGTCGCAAAGCTTTACGGCAACGCTTCATTACAGCAGCACGCTCAGCGGAGTGCCGATGACGCTGCAGACATCGGGAGCGAATCCGCAGTTCCAATTCGCAACGACCGATGCGTCGGGGCAGGCGACCTTCAACTATACGGGCGCGCACCCGGGCGCCGATATGGCGTCGGCGCTATCGGTCGTGGACAGCAACTCGGTGTTGTCGAATCCGGCGCTGGTAAATTGGGACGCGGGTCAGGATCTGACGTTCCTTACGCTGGCGAAGAGCCCGGCCGCGTCATTCAACATTCAACCCATCACATTGAGCGCGAACCTGAGCGACGTTTCGGTTGATCCAGTGGCGCCGGTGGCCGGCGAGACAATCAATTTCTCGCTCGGCGATCAGAATTGCGTGGGCGTGACGAATGCCAAAGGCGACGCGAGCTGCCAGGCAACTCCTGCAATCATCGGCATGGGAACGCTGAGTGCGACCTTCGCGGGCACCGCTCAGCTCGTATCGGCGAGTGCGAGCGAGGGCTTCATGGGAATCCCGCCGGTTGTCGGCAAGCTCAAGATCTCGCCAAAGGCGCTCAATTTCGGAAAGGTGGCCGTGGGCCACAGCAAGACCAAATTGCTTAAAATCAGGAATCTCGGAGTGATCTCAAAGAAGAAAACCGCCTTGCCGATCACGGTAGTCATGCAGTCGGTCAACAATGACGTTTATCAGATACACCCTGAGTGCGTGGATACGCTGAATCCGAAAGCGAAAGGGATGAAGGCGGGAATGTGCACGGTCAGCGTGGTGTTCACGCCGACGGACGCTGTGGAATATCCGGCGACGTTGACCGTCAGCGACAATTTGGAGCCGAATCTGATGCAGGCGGTACCGGTGAAAGGGGCAGGGAAGAAGTAAGCAATCGCGCTACTGCGCCGCGGGTTGCGTCACGATTACGCCGGCGAACGATGACGCCTGATGGCCGTCGGCGGTGGACGCGGTCACGGTAACGACGTAGGTGCCGGGCGCGGTGTAGGTGTGGAACAGCGCAGTCGGCGGCAGCATCGACGTCTGTCCATCGCCGAAATTCCAGGTGTAGCTTTGCAGCACGGTTTCCGGGTCGGCACTGGTAACGAAGAACCCGACCATCAGGGGAGCAGGGCCGTAAGCCGGCACTGTTTGCAGGCGGATCTGCGGAATCTTGGGCAGCATCATGGGCGTCGCCGTTGCCGTGGCTTCCTGAGCCAGTGCGGAGCCGCCCCACGCGGCGATAACCACCAGCGAAACCGCGCACGCCGCGACCAGACAATTGCGAGTCAATCTCACTTCATGACGATGCCGCCGTCGGGATGCAGAATCGAGCCGGTGTAGTAGCGGCCTTCTTCGCCGGCGAGGAACAGCGCCGTGTTGGCGACGTCCACCGGCTCGCCCATCCGCTTCATCGGCACGCGCTCCATCAGCGGCGTCATGGTGGCCATGTCCTGAATCCCCGCGGTCATCGGCGTCTTGATGAAGCCGGGGCCGATCGCGTTGGCGGTGATATTGAACGGCGCCAGCTCTGTGGCAAGCACCCTGGTCAGCATCCACACACCCGCCTTGCTGACGGAGTACTCGCCGACGCCTGGAGTCGGCAGCCGCGCGGCGGCCGACGCGATATTGATGATGCGCCCGCCCTTGTTCGCCTCGATCATCGCTTGAGCGCACGCGCGATCCGTCAGGAACACGCCGTCCAGGTTGACGCTCAGAACCTTGCGCCAGTTAGCGAATGACTTGTTGCTGAGAAATGTGATGTCGGGCTGGCCTTCTTCACCTTAGTGCGCGTGCGAGATTCCCGCCGCGGCGACGACGATGTTGACGCTGCCGAGGTCCTTCACCATTTG
>JBOHWI010000110.1:0-3417 GCA_050736675.1 Binatus sp. (SeqCode) | reverse complement strand
GGATGGTGCTGTGCCGGCCGGCGGTCGAAGCGGGCGAGAAGCTCGGCTTCCTGCCGGGTGACCTCGCCGAGAAGGTAAATCCGTACCTGCGGCCGCTCTACGACGCGCTGCACGACATGGTGGATTTCGATCGCGCGCGGCGGATGCTCGAGCGCGGTACGATCGAAGTCGCACCGCTCGCGTTCATGCGCGGGCGCACGCTCAACGACTCGTTCATCATTCTCGACGAGGCGCAGAACACGACCTCCGAGCAGATGAAGATGTTCCTGACGCGGCTCGGCTACAACTCCAAGGCCGTCATCACCGGCGACGTCACGCAAATCGATCTGCCCAGCGGCAAGCTCTCGGGCCTCAAGGAAGCGAGTATCGTGCTGGGCAACACGCCCGGAATTTCGTTCGTCAGGTTCAACGACCGCGATGTCGTGCGCCATCGGCTGGTGCAGTCGATCATCAAGGCCTACGAATCGTTCGTTGACGGACCGGCGCCGGCGCCCGCAACCCCAACCGACGGCAACCATCGGGATTGAGCGCATGGCGGTCGAGTTCCGATGCGCGACGGCGCGCGGACGCGGCTACGCGCACGGCCTTCGCGCTGACGCAGACCGCCTGATGCGCGCGGCGCGTCTCGCGGATTGCGAGCTGTCGCTCACTCTCACGAGCGATCGCGCTATTCAAAAACTCAATCGCGATTTTCGCGGGATCGACGCGCCCACCGACGTTCTTTCTTTCTCGCAAATCGAGCAGCCGGGCGCCGCGCCGCCGAATCCGCGCAGCGTGAAGAACAGTCCCGGCCTTCCGGTCGGCGACGTGGTGATTTCTATCGACACCGCCCTGCGGCAGGCCCGTGAGTATCGCGTCAGCCCGTCGTCGCGACTGCGCCGGCTGCTGATTCATGGATTCCTGCATCTGATCGGCTACGACCACGAACGCTCGTCGGCCGACGCACGCCGGATGTTCGCGCGCGAACGAGTGCTGGCGGCGAAGATCGCTGCGGTAAAAAGATGAAGCGCCAACCCGCTACGATTCCCGCGGTCGCGATGCTGACGCATTTCACGCGCGCGTCGACAACCGCGTCGGCGCTCGACAACCTCGTGACGATTCTCAAGGACGGCGTGATTCGCGGCGGCAGCCGCATGATCCGCGGCGCACGTCCTGCCGTCTGCATGTTCGACGTGCCGCTTCCCGAGCTGCGCACGATCCTCGGCCGGCGCAATCGCCGCCGTTATGAACCATTCGGGATCGCGGTGGACAAACGCTATGCTTTCACGACGGGTGCGCGGCCGGTCATCTACCTGCCATGGCGCGAGGCCGAAAAAATCCTCGCGCCTGAGGAAAGTTGGCGCGTGGTGTCGCTTGAATTCGACAAGGATCCTCCGATCGACTGGAGCTTCGAGCGCGAGTGGCGCGCCGCCGGCGATCTTTCCTTCGAGCCGCCGCTGGCGGCCGCGCTGGTCGAAACCTGGAAGGACGTGGACGAGATTTTCGAGCGCTTCAACGGCCGGCCGCCCTGCGCCGGCGTGATTCCCATCGCCGAGATGTTTGGTTCTCCCGCCTGAAGATGTCGTCGAACACCGCATCGCGCGCGGCGCTCGCCGTGTCCAGCGGCCTGGCGCTGGGGCTGGCATTTCCGAAGTTCGACCACGGACTCTTCGCGTGGGTCGCGTTGGTGCCGCTCTTTTACGTGATCGAAGGCCAGAGCCTCCGGCGCGTATTCTGGTGGGCATACCTGCAAGGCTTCGCGTCGTACGTCGTGCAGCTTTACTGGATTCCGATTCCGCTGCATGACTTCGCTGACGTGCGCATTGAGTTCGCGATTTTTCCGATGCTGCTGCTGGCAGGAATCGTCGCGATCGACACGGCGGTTGCGATTTGGGCGGGCGAGTTCGTCGCGCGGCGGACGCGAATTCCGGCGGTGCTCACGATGCCGGCGGCGTGGACGGCGGTCGAGTGGTTTCGCACGTATTTTCCGATCGGCTTCCCGTGGAATCTGCTCGGCTACACCGCGTACAAGAATCTCGAACTGATCCAGTTCGCCGAATTCACCGGCGTCTACGGCGTTTCAGCGCTGATCGTGTTTTTCAATGCCGTCGTCTACCTCGTGATTTTCCGCCGCGGCGCCAATCGCCTGCAGACCGTGAGCCTGAGCGCGTTGACCGCGATAATGATCGCGCTGGTCGCATTCGGTGCGTGGCGAATCGGCGACCTTAAGAACGCGGCGCAGTCGGGCAGCTTCAAGGTCGCGATGGTTCAGGGCAATATCCCGCAATCGCTCAAGTGGGATCCGAAATTCCTGCCGGAGAGTTACAAAGTCTACCAGGACGAAACGGTGGACGCGGCGAAAGAGGGCGCCGACCTGATTGTGTGGCCCGAAGCGGCGGCCGCGTTCCTGTTCCAGCCTGACGATCGATATCCCGCCGTGCTGGCCGGCGACGAAGCCTATCGCACCGCCCTGCTGACGCTCGCGCGCAACGTCGGCAAGCCTTTGTTGTTCGGCGCGCCCGCGCTGGCCCTACAGGACGGGCGCGTCGGATTTTACAATCGCGCGTACCTGGTGTCGGCCAACGGCCACGGCGAGGTCGACGCGTACTATGACAAGATCGAGCTGGTGCCGTTCGGCGAGTACGTGCCGGCGCGCGCGATTCTCGGCTACTTCGTCAACCGCGTCGTGCAGGGCTTCGGCGACATGATTCCCGGCAAACAGCAGACGCTGTTCAACCTCAAGGGCGCGAAGCTCGGAATTCTGATCTGCTACGAGAGTATCTTCCCCGACTTGACCCGGCGCGAGGTGGACGAAGGCGCCGACGTGCTCGTCAACATCACCAACGACGCGTGGTACGGCGAAAGTTCGGCGCCGTACCAGGTGCTCGCGATGGCGTCGATGCGCTCGGTCGAGACGAAAGTTCCGATGGTGCGGGTGGCCAACACCGGCATCAGCGCGCTCATCGAGCCGTCGGGCCGAATCACGGATCGCACTCCCCTGTTCAAACGCGGCATGTCGATCGTAAAGGTATCGTGGCGGCCGGTGCGGACGCTTTACACGATCGTCGGCGACCTGTTCGCGGAGATCTGCTTCGTGCTGACGGCGATTGGATTGATAATCGCATGGCGCTGGCCAAGCGCGGCCGAAGCCGTGAAAGTGCCCGAGCTGCCGAAACGCCGAAAGCTCGCGACCAACGGCCGCCCCCATTAATCCGCGTGCGGCTTCATGTCATAATACCGACGTCGCCGGACGATGCCGGCGCGAGGTGCGACTTCCAATGCTCAGCGACATGAGACAGCAGCTTTCCGAGTTTGACGACCGCGCCGAAAAGCTCGGGAGGCGTCTTTGACGTCCCCGCACTGACCGCCCGCCAGAACCAGCTCGTCGAACAATCCGCCAAGCCCGATTTCTGGGATCGGCAGGAAACCGCGCAGGCC
>JBOHWI010000109.1:0-6069 GCA_050736675.1 Binatus sp. (SeqCode) | reverse complement strand
TTTCAGCGCCGCGCGCACCGACCAGGCCGCCCGACACCAGCACCATCCTCTCGACTTTGTCGGGATGCTCGACGGCGTAGTAGAGCGCAACGTCGGCGCCGAGATCGTTGCCCACCAGGTTGACGTGGTCGAGCTTCATCTCGTCGATCATCTGCGCGATCGCGCCGGCTTCGTACGCGATCGAATACTGGACCTGCTTGTGATCGGATGAGGCGAAGCCGGGCAGGTTGGGCGCAATCACTCTGTAGTGCGCGTCGGCAAGCGGCGGCATGATGCCGCGCCACACGAGCGCGGCGTTGGGGCCGAGCCCGTGAATCATCACCACCGGCTCCATTCCCGAATAACCGCCAGTCATCAGGTACGTGATGAGGCCGTCCTTGAGCGCCAGATCGTTCTGCACCACGCCCGACCATCCCAGGCGCGAGATCTGAATCCATCGCAGGACGTCTACCGGTCGCAGATACATCGCGGCGGCGAAAATTCCGAGAAAGACCGCGGCCAGCGGGCCGGCGATATTGATCCAGGTGTGCCGGCGAACTTGCGGAGTGAGATTCTCGGCGCGAATGTCGGCTTCGGTCGGCGTGCGGACTGGTTGCGATTTGATTGGCTCAGCCACTGCGTTCGATCTAACGCTATTTCGGCGATGACATGGCCGCCGGCGCGGATGTGGAGGATGTTGCGGCGGCGGCGGCGTCGGGAGAGGCCGAAGCAACCGGAACCTTGGGCACCGCGGCCTTCGCCGCCGCCTTGGCTACTTGCGAGCGCCGCCGATGCGTCGCGGCTTCGCGGTCGCGTTCCATTTGATCGAGGTGGTCAGCGACGCGGTTGATTTCCCTGGTCGCGTCCTGGACTGCCTTTGTCGCACGATCTGCCGCTTCGGTCGCTTTGTTTGCGGCGTCCTGTGCCTGGTTCGCGGACTGTTCGGCATGCTCCGCCGCCTTCTGCGCGTTGGCTGCCGCGGCTTCCGCCTGCTGGGCCTGCTGCTCGTTGTGCGAAGCGCATCCGCCGAGGGCAATCGCAAGTCCGACCACAGCCATCACTGAAAAACGCATCGACGATGCCCTCAGCGCTGAGCGAATGCCTGCACAGCGCGCATGTCCGGCTGCGGTACGCCGTCGGCGCGGATCGGCAGGATGCACACGTGAGAGGCGCCCGCCTTCAAGTGCGCGTCGATTCGATCGCGAATCTTGTCCTCCGTGCCCCATGCCACGATGGCGTCAACCAACCGATCCGAGCATCCGTTTTCGAATTCGCTGTCGGCCCATCCTAGCGCCTTCAGGTTGTTTGTGTAGTTCGGCAGGCGCGGAACATAGGTCTTCATGTACTCGCGCGCCGCTTTGCGAGCTTTGGCGGCGTCGGTTTCGAGGATGACGGCCTGCGCCGCACACAGCATCGCGTTCGGTCCGATTTGCGCACGCGCTTTCGCGGTATGCTCGGGCGGAACGAAGTAGGTGTGCGTGCCATTGGCCTCCGCCGCCGACAACGCGAGCATCTTGGGATGCAGCGCGGCGAGCACCACCGGCACCGGCTCTTTCGGCGCCGGCGCCAGGTAGAGGGCGCCCTTCATCTTCGGCAAATATTCTTTCATGAAGCTGTACGGCTTGTGGTAGTTGTGCCCGCGCAGGTTGCTAACGAGCGGCTTGTGGCTGACGCCGATGCCGAGCAGGAAACGGCCGCCGGAAAGTTCGGCGACGGTCTTCGATGCGGCGGCCATCGTGATCGCGTCGCGCGCCCAGATGTTCGCGATGCCTGTCGCGATCGACAGGCGCTCGGTGCGGCTCAGCAGATACGCGGCGTGCGCGAACGGCTCGCGGCCGACAGCCTCGGGGATCCACAGAACCTTGTAGCCATTCTTCTCGACCTGCCTGCCGAACTCGGCGCTGTCCGGTGCAGGCATCGCGTCGAGGAAGAACCAGATTCCAACTTTTCCAATATCCATGACTCAAGTAAGTAACGCGCCGCGGAATTTTGAACAAGAGAAAGATGCGCTCCTGCCTTTTCAATCGCAATCTCGGGGCGATAGATTAAGCGCTAACTATTCATCGACCGCGTGATCCGCAACGAGGTAATCCAGTAATGAAACTTGGCTTGATGTTCGTTAATTCAGGACCGTTCGGCAATCCTGCCCTGCTGGCCCATCTGGCGACCACCGCCGAGCGATGCGGCGTCGAATCGATGTGGACGGTCGAGCACGTCGTCATCCCGCAGGACTACAAGTCGCCGTATCCATACTCGTCGAGCGGTAAAATTCCCGGCGGCGAAGACGTCGCGATTCCCGATCCGCTGCTGTCGCTCGCGTTCGCTGCTGCCGTGACGAAAAAGATCAAGCTCGCCACGGGAGTGCTGATCCTTCCGCAGCGGCATCCGCTGTACGTCGCCAAGGAAGCGGCTACGCTCGACGTGCTGTCGGGCGGCCGCGCGATTCTGGGAATCGGCAGCGGGTGGCTCGAGGAGGAGTTCACTTCGCTCGGCCTCGACTTCCACACGCGCGGCGCGCGCACTGACGAGGCAATCAAATCCCTGCGCGCGTTGTGGAGCGAAGCGCCAGGATCGTCCTTCCACGGCAAGCATTTCAACTTCGGCCCGGTCAAGTGTTACCCCAAGCCGGTGCAAAAAGGCGGCGTGCCGATTCACGTCGGCGGCCATTCGCCGGCTGCCGCTAAGCGCGCGGGCCGCTACGGCGACGGCTTCTTCCCGGCGCTCGGCGAAATTCCCAAGCTCAAGGAACTGTTCGCGCTGATGAAGTCCGAGGCCGAGAAAGCCGGGCGCGACCCGAAGAAGATCGAGCTGTCATGCATGGGCCGCCCGCGCGTCGAGGAGCTCAAAGCGCTCGAAGCAATCGGCGTCTCGCGAGTCGTGATCGCGCCCCCGGCCTTCGATGCGGAAGGCCTGACCCGCGGCCTCGAAAAACTGCATGACGACGTGATCGCGAAGATCTAGGGAAGGAACGTCTTTCAGCGCGGCGCGAGCAGCTTCACATAGATCAGTTCCGGATCGCCCTCGTCGAGGTTCTCGACGTAGCCGCTCTTCACGAAGCCCAGTCGCTCGCACAGCCGCTGCATCGGAATGTTCGACTGGTTGGTTGACGTGAACATCTTGCCTGTCTGACAATCGAGTTCGGCCGCGCGCATCAGAGCGGTCGCGAGTCCGCGCCGACGGAAGTCGGGATGCACCAGCAGCAGGCGCACGAAAAATTGATCGAAGAAGCTCTCGTCGAAAATGACGAAGCCGCGGACGGCGTCGTCGACACGCGCGACCGCGACGCGGCCGTGCGCGCATGCCTCGCCGATAAATTTGCGCCGCGACGCCCCCTGATGGACAGTTTCGTCCAGCGCACAAATGTGCTCAAAATCCCCACTGGAAGCCCGCTCGATTGTCGTCATAATTTCCGCCCGAGGTGCGAAATTCGTGAAGGACGAAACTTCAGTCGATCCCCTGATAGTGACCCACGAAGCGCCGATTGGATGGCTGGTGCTGAACCGTCCGCAAGTCCGCAACGCACTCAATCTTAGGACTTGGCAGCGGATCGCGGAAGGTGTTGCGGAGCTCGTGAGCGACGACGCGATTCGCGTGATCGTAATGCGCGGCGGCACGCCGAATGCGTTTATCGCAGGCGCGGACATCTCGGAGTTCCCCGCGATGCGCGCCGACGCGGCGCAGGCGCGTGCCTATCGCGACGCACCCAACAGTGCGATCGCGGCGCTGATCGAGTGCCGCAAGCCGGTCGTCGCGATGATTTCCGGCGTGTGCATCGGCGGCGGCGTGCAGGTCGCGCTCGCATGCGACATTCGGATAGCCGCACGCGGCACGCGCTTCGGGGTTCCCGCCGCGCGGCTTGGACTGGCGTATCCGCTCGAAGGCGTAAACATGCTCGCGCATACTGTCGGTCCCGCCAACGCGCGCGACATCCTGCTTTCGGCACGCCTGTTCGACGCCGAAGAAGCGCTGCAGATGGGACTGGTCAACCGCGTCGTCGATCCCGAAAAGCTCGAGGAAAACGTGCGCGACTACGTGCTCAAGATGGCGACCAACGCGCCGCTCACGATGGCTGCCGCCAAGCTGGCGATTCGCGAGAGCTTGAAGGATCGCGAGGAGCGGGACACTAAGGCGGTCTCCGCGACGGTCGCGCGATGCTTCGACAGCGAGGACTACCGCGAGGGCGTCCGCGCCTTTCTTGAAAAGCGCCGACCGAATTTCAAGGGACGCTAGACTCTCTAAATGACCAATTTTTTAGGGGAATATCGTATCTTGACAAAGAAACAGTCAATTCTGCTTGTAACAATCACCTCTGCATGTTAGTTGGAAAGCAATGTCGGCACTACAAGAAGAGCGGAGCGCGGAGACTCGGCGGCGGCTGCTTGACGCTACTGTCGCCTGCCTTTTCGAGCGCGGATACGCGGGCACGACGACGACTGAGATAGCGACCCGCGCCGGCGTGTCGCGCGGCGCCCAGTTGCATCATTTTCCGACGAAAGACGAGCTCGTTGTCAGCGCACTCGAGCATGTATTCGAGCTGCGCCTGCGCGAGATGAGCGCCGCTATCGCGGAGCCGCCGTCCGGCAGCCGCGAGCATCGCCTGGCCGTCGTGATCGACACGATGTGGCCGATGTTTAAAGGCCCGACCTTCTACGCGTGGCTGGAGTTGGTGGTCGCGAGCCGCACCGATCCTGCGCTCAACGACGCCGTGCGCGCGGCGAGCGTACGCTTCGGCGAAGGATTTCGCGTCGGCCTCGGCGCGCTGCTCGACTGGCCCGCCGGTCGCGAAGACAAGCTTGAAAATTTGATCGGCGTCGTATTCGGACAACTCGAAGCGCTGGCGCTCGAGCGCGTGCTATTCGCGCCGGGTGAAGCCGATCCGCCTGAATTTGTGCGAGGTTTGGAAACAGCCAGACGGGTCAGCGCCGCGATAGTGCGCGAGCTGGAGTCGTCGGAACGAATCGAGAAGCTGGAGGTGAGCTGACAATGGGCGAAGCAAGCGCCGTTCAGGCGGCGCAGGATTTCTACTTCAATCCGTGGGATGAGAACTTCCGCGCAAATCCGTATCCGCACTATCGCGCGCTGCTCGCAGGACCGCCGCGAATTATCGACATGGGTTTCAAATTCGCGCTCGCCGCGCGCTATGCCGACGTGAGTGCAGTCCTGATGGATCACGCGACATTCTCGAGCGTACAGCCCGCCGGAATGGGGTTCGACGAGCAAACGAAACTATTTGGCGACGCGCCGACGATGCTCGGCTCCGATCCTCCGACGCAAACCCGCCTGCGGCGGCTGGTCTCGCGCGACTTTACTCCGCGCCGAATCCGCGAGCTGGAAGCGCGCATCCGCGAGATCGCGAAAGATCTGATCGATGCCGCGGAGCGCAAGGGCGAGTTCGACGTGATGGCGGATCTCGCCACGCCGCTCCCGGTGATGGTTATCAGCGAGTTGCTTGGCGTTCCGACGGATGAATATCGGCAATTCAAGCAATGGTCCGACAAGGTGGTCGAGTCGGACAACACTCTCCCCGGCATGCCGATCCCCGACGACATCAAGAGCGCTTTCACCGAGCTGAAAGCCTACTTCGCCGACGAGATCGTCCGGCGCCGCAAGAATCCCGGGATTGACCTGGTGAGCGCTCTGGTCGCCGCGCACGACGAAGCCGAAGCGCTGAGCTCCGACGAGTTGCTGCAATTCGTGGTGCTGCTGCTGCTCGCCGGCAACGAGACGACGACGAATCTGATAGGCAACGGGATGCTTGCACTCGGCCGCAATCCCGATGCGATGGCGGCGCTGCGCTCGAAGCCCGAGCTGATGCGCGGTGCGATCGAGGAGATGCTGCGATACGACGGCCCGGTGCAGGCCACGTTCCGGACAGCGACGAAGGACACGACGGTTGGCGGCACGCCGATCACGGTCGGGATGGGCGCCTTCGTGATCGTCGCGGCGGCGAATCGGGACCCGGCGCATTTCAAGGATCCCGAGAAGTTCGACATCACGCGGCAACCGAACGAGCATGTCGCATTCGGCGAAGGAATCCACTTCTGCATCGGCGCGCCGCTCGCGCGGCTGGAGGGATCGATTGCGATTGGC
>JBOHWI010000108.1:0-1894 GCA_050736675.1 Binatus sp. (SeqCode) | reverse complement strand
CCATAAAGGCGGTCACTATATAGTTGCCGTGTTCCTCGTTGGCGGAGAGCAGGCGCAGCTTCACCAGGAACGACCAGTCGGCGAAGCCGTCGGTGTTGCGCGGCATGTTGCGCTTGAGGAACCCCGGCACCCCGATTATGACCTCGGTATTATGAAACGGAATCAGCTCGATGCCCTTGCCGCCGCCGAAGTTCTCGGTCGCAAGGCCGTCACGCGACGACTGGAAGAACTGATCGTAGCGCACTTCCTGCTCGAGGCGCGGGGTGACGGTCACTAGCGGGGTTATCCAGTGCGGCTGCTCGCTCTGGATTTGGCTGACGCGCGGGAACCAGTTTGTGAAATAGTTTTCTATCGCGGAGCCAAACTCCGAGACGCTTTCCGCGCGGCATGGAGTGGCGGCAGGCGGCACGAGGGCCAGAATGATTGCGATACAGGCTGCGAAGGAGGTTCTCGGGATTTTCATATTCGCGGAACATATGCCATGTTAAGAGCGGATTGACAAGTATTGTGGCGTCGATTGGAAAGACCCTGGCAGGCGCGCGAATGGCCCGCGATCTCACCCAGACCGAGCTGGCGCGGCGCGCGGGAATCTCGCGGCAGGCGTTGGGCGCGATCGAGTCCGGCGCCTATCATCCGGGCGTGGCTATCGCTATTCGCCTCGCGCGCGAGCTCGGCGAAAGTGTGGAGACCCTGTTCGGCGGAAACGACGACGAGACCTCAACAATCGTCGACGCCGATTGGTTCGGCGATGAGCGCCGCCGCGCCGCCGCCTCGCAATTCCGCGTCGTGCTGGCGCGCGTGGGCGGAAAAGTCGTGGCCGTGGCGCAACCCGCCGCGCATCTTACGCTCCCGCCGGTTGCCGGCGTATTGCAGCGTGCGCGGCGCCGGCGCGCGGACGTCGCCACCTTTCAACCGCCCGCGGAAATCGACTCGACGCTGTTGATATCGGGATGCGACCCGGCGGTTGCGATGCTAATCGACTGGCTTGCGCGCCGCCGCTCGCCGGTTCACGCGGTAGCCCTGTCATGCTCAAGTCGGGAGGCGCTGCGGGCGGTGGTTGCCGGCCGCGCGCACGTCGCCGGTGTGCATCTTCGCGACCGAAAGAGCGGCGAATACAACCTTGCGCCAATCAGCCGCGCTTTGGGCTGCCATCGTTCAATAGTCGTGAACTTTGCGCGGTGGGAATTGGGTCTCGCGACGTCGCCCGGCAATCCGCTGGCGATCGCCGGTTTCGCCGACCTTGAGCGGCCCGGACTCAGAATTGTGAATCGTGAAGACGGCTCGGGCGCGCGCTCAACCCTGGACCAGGCGTTTGATGAGTTGGGCATTCAGTCCATGCGGATCGCTGGATACAAGTTCGAGGTCGGCGGCCATCTCGAAGTCGCAGCCACAATCGCGGCAGGGTTGGCTGACGCCGGAGTCACTATCAGGCTGGCTGCGGATGCTTACGGTCTGCATTTTGTTCCGCATCGCGTCGAGCGCTATGACCTCGTGTTCTTGGAGCATGAGGCCGAATCGGCGCCGATTAAGGCGATGCTCGACGCCCTGAACTCGCGGCGCTTTGCGCGCGAAATCAACCAGCTATGCGCCTACGACACGGCGGAAATGGGACAGGCCGTCCGCACTTGAGGTAACCCGCGCGCTGCGATATTCGCGTCGCGCCCCCCGTCAAGCGGTGAATTTTCGCTAATGCGCTACTCTCGCCGCGTTAGAATTCGCGCGTTCGTAACAATCGACTCATCATGCCGTAACGGGCCCTTCCTAAGTTGCGCGTGCCGCGCAGGGAGGACGCCGATTTCGTGCATTAGACGGGCCTTTGGCGTCCTAAAGGTTCTCGCCTAGAGCGGTTCGGACCTGCGAAAGTCTTCGCATCGTGAATAGGAGAGTCCAGGGA
>JBOHWI010000107.1:0-3694 GCA_050736675.1 Binatus sp. (SeqCode) | reverse complement strand
GGCCAGAATCGCGTGCCGCGGCCGCCCGCGATTATCAGCACCGATGCGCGCGGCGGCGCGGCTGTTCGAGCCATCGCGTCAGATCGCGCCGAGTTCGCGCAGTTTGCCGTCGAACAGCGCGCGAATCTCGGCCAATCGTTTTTCGCTGGTCGCTTCGAACCGCGTCACCAGCGCCGGCTGGGTGTTCGACGCGCGCACCAGGCCCCAGCCGTCGGCAAAATTCACGCGCACGCCGTCGATGTCGATAACTTCGTAATGCTTGCGAAAAAATTCCGCCGCCCGCCGCACCACTTCGAATTTGCGATCGTCGGGGCAATCGACCCGAATCTCGGGCGTGATATGGCTCGCGGGAAGATCGGCCAGGATCGCAGCGAGGCCGCGCCCCTCGCGGCTCAGAATTTCCAGCAGTCGGAACGACGCGTAGATGCCGTCGTCGAAACCGAAATAGCGGTCGGCAAAGAACATGTGCCCGCTCATCTCGCCCGCCAGCGCCGCGAGCTCCTCCTTCAACTTGCTCTTGATCAGCGAATGCCCGGTCTTCCACATGATCGGCCGTCCGCCGTGCTGCGCGATGTCGTCGTACATCCGCTTCGAGCATTTGACCTCGCCGATAAACGTGGCGCCCGGACGCTCGCGCAGAATCGCGCGCGAGAACGCTACCATCAGCTCGTCGCCCCACACGATCTTGCCGTTCTCGTCCACCGCCCCGACGCGATCGGCGTCGCCGTCGTACGCGATACCGATCGCAGCGCGATTTTTTTTCACCGTCGCGATTAGGTCGCACATGTTCTTCTCCACCGTCGGGTCCGGATGATGGTTCGGGAAGCGCCCGTCCATCTCGGTGTAGAGTTCGATAACGTCGAGCCCGAGCTGCTTCATCAGCGGCGCCGCGACCACGCCGCCGCATCCATTGCCCCCGTCCACGACGACTTTCATTCCCGGCGTCAGCTTGAACTGCGACAGGATGAAATCGTTGTAGTCGGGAATCACCGGGCGCTCGGTCAGCGAGCCCTTCGCGCCGGTCGTGACAAAATCGCGCCGCTCGATTATTTCACGCAGCCGCTGAATCTCGGCGCCGTGAATCGTCGTCGGCCCCACACCCAGCTTGAAGCCGTTGTACTCGGCCGCGTTGTGACTGCCGGTGATCATCGCGCCGCCGTCCATCTTCCAGCTCAACACCGAAAAATAAAGCAGAGGAGTCGGCACCACGCCGATGTCGACCACGTCGATACCCGCGCCGAGGATTCCCTCGGCCAGCCGATCGCGCAGACGGTCCGATGACAACCGGCAATCGCGGCCAAGCGTGATCGTTTTCTTGCCCGCGCGATGCAACAGCGTGGCGTAACCGCGTCCGAGATCGACCACGAACGCGTCGTCGAAATCGGCGGCGACGATGCCGCGGATGTCGTACTCGCGGAACACTTGCGAATTCATTATCGTCAGTCTGTGCGAGCGAATACGTCAGTGCAAGATGGCTGCCGATGACTCCGGTGCGAACAACGCCGGATCGCGATCAGGCCCGCGTCGCCATAGTTACCGGCGCCGGCCGCGGTATCGGGCGTGCGATTGCGCTCGAACTCGCGCGCGCCGGATACTCGCTATGCCTCGCCGCCCGCTCCCGCGATGAACTCGAACAAACCCGCTCCCAGAGCGGACTTTCGCCCGAGCGCGCACTGATTGTTCTGGTCGATCTCGCCACCGAAGAGGCACCCGACCAGCTCATCGGCGCCGCGCTCGATCGCTACGGCCGCATCGACGTCCTGATTAACAACGCCGGATGGGCCCCGCCGCGCACGCCGATCCTCAAAATGCGCCCCGGCGACGTAGATCGGATGATCGCCGTGAATCTGCGCGCGCCAATAGCGCTCGCGCGCTTGGCTGCGGCGGCGATGACATCGCGAGGCAGCGGAACAATTATCAACGTCGCGTCGTCGGCCGCGATTAAGGCGCCGGCCGGCGAGGCGGCATACGCCGCAACCAAGGCGGCATTGATCGCGTTCACGCGCGCGGCGTTCCATGAACTGCGCCAGGCTGGACTGAAGTTCAGCGTTATCGTTCCGAGCTTGGTCGATACATCTCTGATCCCGAACAACAAGCGACTCGATCGCACCGCGATGCTTTCCGCGGCCGACGTCGCACAAGCCGTGATGCAGATCGTGAATTCTCCAGCGGGCGCATGCCCGGTCGAAGTAACGCTCGAGCCGCAACTCGATCCGGAGCGCCCGCGCTGAGTTCCGACGTTCACGCACGCGCGCGTTTGTCATTCACGGCGCGATTCGCGCTCGTGCTGGTAGCGGGAGTCGTCGCGGCGATCATTCTCGCGCCGCTCGCCGCCGTCGCAGTATCGGCTGCAGGATGGCGCTTCCCGTTCCCTCGAATTTTCGATCGAACCGTCATGGCGACAATGCTCATCGCGATGCTGTTCGCCGCACGCGACTTGAATCTCGGCTCGCTGATGAGCCACGGCTTCAACCATCCCGCGACGCCGAGCATCGTCCGCACGGTTCGCGGTTTCGTCGTGGCAATATGCGCGATTGCGATTCTGTTCGCGCTGGCGTTCGCAGTCGGCGGAGGCGGTGCCGGCAATCACGCAGCGGCCGCAGCATTGATCCCAAAATATTTTCTGTCGGCGATCGCGATCGGATTCATCGAGGAAGGATTCTTCCGCGCATTCCTGCTCGGCGGCATGAAAGGCGACTTCGGCAACCGCGTCGCATTGATTGCAAGTGCCGCCATCTATGCCGTCGCGCATCTAGTCCGCTCGCCGGCGCGCTTCTACGTCACCGGCTACGAGCCCACCGCGGGATTGGTAACGCTCGCGCACAGCATCGACCAGTTCACCAATCCCGCGATCGCGATTCCCACGCTGATAGGCCTCTTCCTGCTCGGCCTCGCCCTAGGCGAAGCGTATCTCCTGACAGGTAGTGTGTATTTCTCGATCGGCCTGCACAGCGGCTTCGTGCTCGGCGCAAAGCTATGGCCGAAAATAATGCTAAACCGTGCCGCAACCCCATGGTGGATAGCCGGCGGCGGCGCGATCCCACTGATAGGCGGCGCCGCCGCGTGGGCGATCGCAATAGCGATCCTGGCGATGCTCCGCCCAATCACCGGCGCGCGCCCGAAGCCGGATCTCGACGTAACGTCCTAGTTTGAGAGCCGAAGCGCTTTGTAAGCGCTGGCGACACGCGACGCCAGATTGATTCCAGCGGGCGAGAGTCGCCAAATACCTCGTGTCGAACCGTCGAGAAGTCCGTGATTGATCAGTCTTTGGCGTGCCCACTGCACGTGGTTTTTCCATTGCGATCCCGAATATCCATCAGGACGGGGACGCTTTTGGTCTTCCTGAGTGACCCCGAAGTGCTGTGCTAGAGGTTCGTAAGTCTCGCTAGGTCGGACGGCATAGTCTGCGCCTCCGTGGAAGTACAGGAGGCAGAGCAGTGGTTCGTCCACCTCTTTATAATCAGGGAAATGCATCTTTTGCTCCTTGGGGGTTCTCCCGCTTGAGTTGTTGATCGAGAACGTGCTGTGAAATTAGACGCTCCGGTCTGGCAGTCTGCGGCGTGGCGGTTTAACCGACTGGCTGCCTCGTGCTTGCGCTCTTAAGTCGTCGAGGCGCTTCCAAGACGTCTCGCCCGGCAGTCGAGCTTCCCATTTTTTCCAACCGTCAAGACTTGGCTTCGCACCGGTGCGAGTT
>JBOHWI010000106.1:0-2728 GCA_050736675.1 Binatus sp. (SeqCode) | reverse complement strand
CTTACAGCTACCGGCACGTTCGTGAACAGCAATGTGGACGACGTGCCGGTGGGAGTCGGAATTGCCGTGAACACGGGCGCCGAGTACCTGTTCACCGCCAACCAGGGGATGCCGGCCGGGCTGTCGGGCTCGGTCTCGTCGTTCGTCATTTTCAACATCACGACGCCGATCACGCCGCCGACCACCACGACCGCCTACAACGGACCGACCGGGTTGGTGGTCGATCCGCAGAACCAGTTCGTGTACACGGCGAACAATTTCGACGGCACCGTTGCGCAGTCAGTCATCAACGGCAAGTGCGGGAGCAGTATATGCGCGGGTCCGACAACAGCCACCGAGAGTCCGCATAACCCGGGCAGCGGTCCGTTCGGAATCACGCTCGCGCAGTAAAGTCACATACTGAGGCATGCTTCGGCGGCCAGCGTGAACAGGCGCTCGCGGATCTGATGGCGGTTCCAGTTGCGCGGGTCCCAGTCGTCGCCGCTTAGGTCGTCGCCGCCGTAGAGAATCTGGCCGAACTGGACGCGGCGGAACTGCGCAACGGCAAAGAAGGCCGCCGCTTCCATCTCGACCGTGAGGCATCCTTCGCGCTTGCGCGCGAGCATCCGCGCGCGCGTCTCGCGCAGGATGCCGTCGGTGGTCCAGGTCTTCGCGACGATATAGTCCATCGCGTTTCGCCTAAGCGTTTTCTCGATCGCGGCCAGGGCGCGCGGATGCGGCGCGACTTCGCGCGACGGCGGAATGTAGTGGTACGAAGTGCCTTCGTCACGAATCGCCGCGCTGGGCACCACGATATGGCCGACGGCGATCTTCGAGTCGAGCACGCCCGCGCCGCCGCATGCGACGAACTTGCGCGCGCCGAGCGCGATCATCAGCTCGAGCATCGCCGCGGCGACCGGAGCGCCGACGCGCGGATGAAGCACGGCGAGCCGCCGGCCGTTGAAACTGAGCTCGTAAACCGGATGCTTGCCGGTCTCCCACCGCTCGTCGTGAATCGTGCGGGCGCCGTTGCGGACCAGCTCGTCGATCACGTCCTGAAAAAAACAGAGCACGCAATGCTTCGGCACGTCGATGGCTTTGTACACCCGCCGCGGCTCGATGATCGCAGTCGGCGAGGAATCGTGCTCGAGGATGGGAAAGGCGCGCGCGGGAAGTGGCTTATGCCTACGCGCGGAAGATTTGCGGCGTCGAGGTCGCATCTACTTCTTGTGCCATTCTCAAAGAAGCAAGGAAACCTCACCCACCCGCCGCATCCGCAATCAACTTCGTCACTTCGCTCGGCTTCTTCGCGAGCGCATACCCCCACCGCCCATAACTCCCGTCCGCATTCACCGCCTCGATCCACCTCTGCGCCGCCTGCGCCTTGACCTCAGCGCGCTCGTCGTACCCCTTCACTTCCACAATCAGATGTATCGGCGGCTCAGTCTTGAGCCTCACGATAAAGTCCGGCACGTAATCGTGCGCCTCGCCGTTGTGGAAGTACGGCACCGCGAATCCGAGTCCGGCATTCTTCACGAACGCGTCCACACGCTCGTTCGTGTCGATCAGGTACGCCGCCGACTCTTCCCACGTCTTCGTATCCGCGACGACGTAATTGATATGGCTGCGCACTACCTCCCGCACCTCGCGACTCGTCCAGAAATCGACTTCGTTCGTCGATCCCGGCCCGCGCCGCGCCTCGTATATCGGCACGATTGGCGCCTCGCCCTGCGCCGTGTCCGGCTTGATCGCTTCCCGCAGATGCTCGATCACCCAGCCGTAATACGGCGAGCAGAACACATCCAGAATCTGCGCAGGTGGCAACGGTCGAACTTTGTCTGTCAGGTATCGATCCACCATCTGCCGGATCTGCGGGAACAGCACATGCGCCGGCGCCTGGCACTCGCGACTATTGACGTACTCGCGCGTCAACTCGGCAGCCATGTCGAATACCAGCTCCTGAAACCTTCGACCTGAACGAAATGGATTCAGATCGACTTTCTCCAGTTTGCCCGGCCCCGACAGCGACGGCCGGCCCTTGTTGCTCGGTACGCTGGCCTTGACCTCGACTTCCGGCGGAATCTTCATCGGATCGATCGTCAGCGACGGCGCGTTCACCCAATCGATCGTGATCCGGTTTCGAATCGCCTGCCGGTATCCATCCACCCGTGGGTACTTGATCTCGAACGCCGCCTTCTCCGGCAAAGCGCGAATGTGATTCCGCTTCACCGACGGCCGCGAACCCGCCTTGTTTTCCTTGAACGGGATTATCTCGAATGGCACGCCGAACACTTTGGCGACTTCTTCACTCAGCTTGCCGTCGTCGCCCACGTCGTAACTCGCCCGGCGCAGCCCTCGCCCTACCACCTGCTCGCATAGCAGTTGCGACATGAAGGGCCGCAGCCCCACGATATGCGTGACCGTATTGCAGTCCCATCCTTCCGTCAGCATCCCCACGCTCACGATACACCGCACGTCGCGCCCCGGCGGATAGTCGGGACGCCCGAGCTTCTTCGCCAGCTCCTGGAACCCTTCCGGATAGATGGGACCGCCCTGCCGATCCTTGGGCCACTCGCGTTTTCCCACCGTGTCGAGCGTGAGGCGCATCCATCTGCTTTCGTCGTTCTTAGCCTCTCCTGTATCAGTCTCCGCCACCACCTTTGAATCGACGCGAATCGTGTATTTCTGCTCATCCGTGTTGATAAGCGCCTCGATCTTCGATGGTGGAATTCCAGCCGGCGGATCGTTC
>JBOHWI010000105.1:0-7703 GCA_050736675.1 Binatus sp. (SeqCode) | reverse complement strand
GGACTACTTCAGGACGCCCGAGGAACATGCTGATCTCGGCCGCAGTCAATTTGCCGGATTGCGATTGTTCCCCTACACGTCGTGGGCACTGAGCCGCCTACCGGTGTATCCCGATCTCGTTGCCGGGGCCGAGCGGCTGCTCGGAAGTCAGGATCTTGAGATATACAAGATCGAGCTGTGGGCGAAGTATTCCGGCGCCGTCGACTACGATCAGTTTCACCATCGCGATTTCGGAAATCACAGCCTGGTAGTGCCGCGTGCGGATCGGAATCACACGCAGATGACGACCTTCATGCTGCTCTCCGACGTGACCGCGGATGATGCACCGACCAAGCTGGTGCCGTTGAAGTTCACGCGGGAGCTGCCGCTCTCAACGCGCGCGACGGCGTTCGGCGAGCTGTTCGATCACGAGGTCGCGGCGACGCGGCCGGGAGCCTGCTGATCTACAAGACCGACGTTTTTCATCGCGGTTCCGATTTTGTCGGCACCCATCGATCGCGCTTCATGATGCTCGTCGATTTTCAGCAGCACGGATGGCGTTGGCAGGGGAAGATGAGCTGGCCGGATCGCGCCGACGCGGCCGGCATGCGCGAGTCGATCGTGCGCATGACGCCGCGTCAGCGCGACCTTTTCGGCTGGCCGCCGCCCGGAAGGCGAATACTGGAACGAGCAGACTATCGGGGATGTGGCGGCGCGATATCCCGGAATGGATATGACGCCCTACCTCAAATCGTAGCTTCTACATGAAGTACGGCTTGGACATCTCGTCGAACCGGCCGTACATCAGCCACACCCGCACGTTGAAGGCGTGAGGATGCTCGACGGGCTCGCGGCCGACGGTCTTGAGTCCGAGCTGTTTGTACATCTCGTAGAGCGGCTCGACCGGGTTGGTGATCAGCAGCTTGGGCCGGCGCGAGAACACGAACAGTCGCGCCGTGTCCGACATCAACCTGACCAGGCCCTTGCCCTGAAAGGTCGGGTCGATAACCATCCCGCCGAACTCGAACACCTCCGACGCGAGCATCCCCTTGAACAGCGCCGCCGGATACAGATGGCCGAGTGTCAGCGGCGCATCCGCGAGGCATCGCGCCCAGAACGCGCCAATCAGCGGCGGGCGGCGACGTTCGCCGGCCTGACCGACGTTGTAGAGCCCAAAATGGATCGCGAGCGGCCACAGCAGCATGTGCACCCGCTTTTCCTGCACGTTGAGCATCTTCCAGGTGCGCTTGTGCAGAGCGGCGAGCTCGCGCAGACCCAACGGAGTTCCGATCGGACGAACTTCGAGCCGCGCTTCGAGGGCGGAATGCGTCGGCGGACGCAGCGGCGGCGAATGACGCTCGCGTGGTTCAGTCCTGGGCTTTTCCGGCGGAGGGTTCTCCTCAGTAGTCGATCGTTCGACGGGATTTGCAGGCATGGCCGCCCGCGGCGTGGGACGAGGCGCTGCCGACGAGATCATTGCCTCGATCGGATCGTCGCTCTTCTCGACCGCCATTCAGTGAACCCCACCGCGCCGCCCGATTCGGCGAACGCCGATTTCACACCACCCAACACATGCCGTCTTGCGACGGCTCATCCTCACGCCTTAAGACGCGCACCGGCCGCGACCGATTCTGCGCGGCGCGGTGCTCACCACTGGCTCACTGCCATCCAATAATAAGGAATCTAAGGGTCAAGCGAAACATCTTCCGGCCTCTGAAGCGTGATTTCTTTACAATCTCGCAACCGGAGAGCGTGCCGATCGCAAAAGGAAAAGGCACCCGATTGGGCGCCTTTTCTCGGCAATTCAAACCGCTCGCGAACTATCCGATCTTCACGTACACGGACTTTATCTGCGTGTACAGATCGATCGCGTACTTGCCCAGCTCGCGGCCGAAGCCCGACTGCTTGTAGCCGCCGAACGGAGACATCGGATCGATCTGACCGTAGGTGTTGATCCAGACTGTACCGGCCTTGAGCTTGCGCGCGACGCCGAGAGCGCGATTGATATCCTTGGTCCACACGGCAGCAGCGAGACCGTAAGTCGTGTCGTTGCCCTGGAGAACGACGTCGGCTTCGTCCTTGAATTTTATTGCCGACGCGACGGGGCCAAAGATTTCCTCGCGCGCGATCTTCATCTGGTTGTTGACGCCGGTGAACACCGTCGGCTCGATGAAGTAGCCGGATTCCTGCTTGCCCGGCTCGCCGCCGGTCTTCGCCTTCGCGCCCTCGGCCTTGCCGGCCTTCAGATATCCTTTGACGCGATCGTGCTGCTCTTTGGAAACGAGAGGACCCATGCGAGTGTTCGGGTCGAGCGGATTGCCGAGCGTCAGACCTTTCGCCATGTTCGACAGCTCGTCGGTGAACTGATCGTAAACGCTCTCCTGCACGAACACGCGCGAGCCGGCGCAGCAGACCTGGCCCTGGTTCATGAAGATGCCGAGCGCCGAGCCGAACACGGCGGACGGCATGTCAGCGTCGGGGAATATGATGTTGGGCGACTTGCCGCCGAGCTCGAGCGAGACGCGCTTCAGGTTGCCGGTCGAGGCCTGCAGGATCAGCTTGCCGACCTCACCCGAGCCCGTGAACGCGATCTTGTCGATGTCGGGATGCTCGGCCAGCGAGCTGCCCGCGCCGGGGCCGAAGCCGGTGATGATTTGCACGACGCCTTCGGGCAGGCCGGCCTCGCAAATAAGTTCGCCGAGGCGAATCGCGGTCAGCGGCGTTTGCTCGGCGGGTTTCAGGATGACGACATTGCCGCACGCCAGCGCGGGCGCAATCTTCCACGACGCCATCAGCAGCGGGAAGTTCCACGGGATGATCTGTCCGCATACGCCGACCGGTTCGCGCAGCGTGTAGTTGAACATCGAGGGGTCCGACGGGTTGGTGTCGCCGTAAATCTTGGTGGCGAAGCCGGCGTAATAGCGGAAGGTCTCGGCGGCGCCGGGAATGTCGATGTTCTTGGACTCGAACAGCGGCTTGCCGTTGTCGAGGGTCTCGAGCTCGGCGAGCTCTTCCGCGTGCTGGTCGATCAGCGCCGCGATTTTCAGCAGGAAGTGGGTGCGCTGATGCGGCCCCATGCTCGCCCACTTGCCTTCTTCGTACGCTTTGCGCGCGTGCTTCACGGCCTCATCCACGTCGGCCTTGTCGCCTTCGGCAACAAGCGCCAGCACCTGCTCGTTGGACGGGTTAAGGGTCTCGAAAGTCTTGCCGGACTTCGACGCCACCCATTTGCCGTTGATGAGAAGTTTTTTGGGCGAGCTCTTGAGGAACTCGAGCGCTGCGCTAGACTTGGCGCCGCGAGTCGCCGATTCCAATGACGCTGATGCTGATGCCATTTTTCCTAATCTCCTGTCGTTGATGTACCGCCCTGCGCCGCCGCTAGGGGCGACTGGCATGGCGACCGGTATAGAGCCTGCTTAACACTCGGACTCTAGTAAATCGAGATGGATTCGGCAAAGCGAAAAGTGGGCGCGCGGCGTCGCGATTGCTATTGTGGTCCCCAACCGCATCAGTGGCAGTCAAGCAAACACCCCTCATCGCGCAGTATCTGAGCGTCAAGCAGCGCGTGCCCGACGCGATCCTGTTTTTTCGCCTCGGCGACTTTTACGAGATGTTCTTCGAGGACGCCGAGGTCGGCGCGCGCGTGCTCGATATTCAACTGACTTCGCGCAACAAGGACGGCGTGCCGCTGTGCGGCGTGCCCTACCATTCCGCGGAACCGTATATCGCCAAGCTGCTGAAGGCCGGCCACAAGGTCGCCATCTGCGAGCAAGGCACGCCCGATCCGAAGACGCCCAAGCTGATGCCGCGGCAAATCGTGCGCGTGATCACACCCGGCACTGTCGGCGAGGAGATGGTGCTGACTGCCGCCGAGAAGAGCTACCTGGTCGCGGTCACGGGCGCGGAAGGGACGGGATTCACGCTAGCAGCGCTCGACGTCTCGACCGGCGAATTTCTCGCGACAGAGGTGCGCGAGGCGGCGACGCTGTGCGAGGAAATCGCGCGAATCGCGCCGCGCGAAATTGTCATCGCCACACAAGACGGTGAGTTGGGGGCGCTGCTGAAGGATTTGAATTGTCCGATGACGACGCTCGATCACGAATCGTTCAGTGCGGAACGAGCGACGGCAGCTTTCGCGAATCGTTTCGCAGACGCGGACCATCACGAATCGATCGCGCATGCGGCGGGAATCGCGCTGCTTTACGTCGAAGACACCTTCGGCCGCGACCTCGCGCATATCGCGGCGCCGCGGCTTTACCGAATCGCCGAATACATGCTGGTGGACGAGACTACGCGGCGTCACCTGGAGCTGATCGCCTCGACCGACGGCGCGCGCAAGGGCTCGCTGCTGTCGATTCTCGACGAAACGCTGACTGCGGTCGGTGCACGCACGCTCGCCAACTGGATCATCTATCCGCTGCTTGCGCTCGACTCGATTCAAGCGCGGCATGACGCGCTCGAGGAGCTGTTCGACGCCGACCTCGGCGGTACGCTGGCGGACTCGTTGAAGCGGATCGGAGATCTGGAGCGGTTGGCGGGACGGATCGGCGCGATGCGCGCGTCGCCACGCGATTGCCTGCGGCTGGGCGAGGTGCTCGGTGCTGCGGACTCGCTCAAGCAAGCGATGAGCGCCCTCACGAGCCCGCTCATTCGCGAGCAGGCCGCACGAATCTCGCCGATGCCGGCGCTGGTGGCGCAGATAGCGGCGACGCTGTCCGACGAACCGCCGGTGAATCCGCGCGACGGCAACGTGATTCGCGCCGGCCTGAGCGCCGAGGTCGACGAATTGCGCAGCCTGGCAAGCGGCGCGCGCGGCGTGATCGCGAAGTTGGAGGCGACCGAGCGCGAGCGCACCGGCATCCCATCGCTCAAGGTCCGCTACAACAATATTTTCGGCTATTACATCGAGGTCACGAAGCTCAATCTCGAGCGCGTGCCGGCCGACTATGAGCGGAAGCAAACTTTGGTCAGCGCCGAACGATTCACCACTCCAGCGCTCAAGGAACTCGAGCGCAAAATCCTGACAGCGGAATCCGCGCTCAAGGAACTCGAGCTGCAGATTTTCACGAAGCTGCTGCGCGACTTGCAGTCGCACGCCGCGACGATCCTCGAAACCGCTCGCGCCGTGGGCGAATTCGACGCAATCATGTCGCTGGCGAAAGTCGCGCGGCATCGCGGCTACGTGCGCCCGACCATCAACAGCGGCTTGCGGATTCGCGTGCGCGACGGACGCCATCCGGTGCTCGAAGCCGGGATGCGCGCGGGCGAGTTCGTGCCCAACGACCTCGACGCCGAGCCCGATGCGCGCCAAATCCTGCTGATCACCGGCCCCAACATGGCCGGCAAATCGACATATCTGCGACAGGTCGCGCTGATCGCGATCATGGCGCAAATCGGCAGCTTCGTGCCCGCCGCCGCCGCGACTATCGGGCTCATCGATCGCGTGCTGACGCGAATCGGCGCGCGCGACGAGCTGCGCCGCGGCGAGTCCACCTTCATGGTCGAGATGAGCGAGACGGCGCGCCTGCTCAAAGGGCTCTCGGAGCGCAGCCTGCTTTTACTCGACGAGGTGGGACGGGGCACCAGCACCTTCGACGGGCTGGCGATCGCGTGGGCTGTCGCCGAGTACTTGCACGATCAGACGCGCGCCAAAGTGTTGTTCGCGACGCACTTCCACGAGCTGACCGACCTTGCGCGCGAGCGTCCGCGGGTCAAGAACCTGAGCATGGCGGTGCGCGAATGGGGCAACGAGGTGATCTTCCTGCGCCGCGTGATCGAGCAGCCGTCGTCGCGAAGCTACGGGATCGAAGTGGCGCGTCTGGCGGGACTGCCGGATTCAATTATCAGCCGCGCACGCGAAATTCTGGCCAATCTCGAGCAAGGCGAACTGGATGAGGCCGGGATGCCGCGAATCGCCCGCGACCGTCGCGCGAAGGAGCCCGTGCCCCAGCTTGGCCTGTTCTCGCCGAAAGACGAGCGCATCGTCGATGAACTCCGCGCCCTGGACGTCGAGCGGATGACCCCGATGGACGCGCTGAACGCCCTCGCGCGTCTGGCCGCGCGCCTCAAGCAGGAAAAATAGCGGCCGCCGGAGCCCGCGGCGGAAAGGGGAAGGGGAAATCAATTTATTGAATGTGAAACCCACCGTGGGTTTCACACTTCCTTCGGCAGGGGTGACCCCTGCACCCAACGGTTAGTCCACGAGGCAGGATGGCGTGGCGATCGCCGCGAGCCGCAGCTATCCTTGTGCTGGGTGGAGGTTTTGCGGTGATGCGGAGGTTAATGGCGGTGGCGGTCGCGACGGCAGCGACAATGATTTGCGCGACGGTTGTCCGCGCGCACGCCAGTGTTCCCGCTTCAGTTCTGACCTCCGCACGAATCGAACGTCGCGGTACCACCCTCGAACTCCATTTCGGCTTCAGCGGCCCGACTCCGCGGCTCGATCTCAGCACGCATGGCAGTGAACTTTGGCTGGAGCTGGCGCGCACACGGATCGCGATTCCGCCGCGTCCGCTGTTCGGCTACGAAACGGCGCCGATCGTCAGCGTCCGCGCGATCCAGTCGGACGCCAAATCCCGGATCGTGGTCGAGGTGATCGGCAAGGCCGACTACGCAGTGGCGCGGCTCAAATCCAGAAATGAAATCGTATTGCGGGTCGCGAGCGCCGGCGCGGATCCGAATATCGCGGCGCCTGTCATCGTTCACAACGATTCTCCGCATCGCTCTGCACCGTCCGTCGCGCGTCCTGTCGCATTTGCGCCGGCGACTGCCCCTCGTCCCGACTCGGTCGCGCAGCCGGTCGCGCCGGCCGGCGTGAATGACGACAATCGCCGGCCGGGACACTTCCTGGTGATGATCGATCCCGGTCACGGCGGCTACGATCCCGGCACGCAATCGTCCGCCGGCGTCGCCGAGAAGGACCTCGCTCTGCAGATCGCGATACGGCTGAAAGCCGCTCTGGAAGCCGGCGGCATCCGCGCCGAACTCACGCGCTCGACCGACGTGTTTATCAGCCTGGCCGAGCGCACCCGGATTGCGAATCGCGCCGGCGCGGATCTTTTCGTTTCAATCCACCTCAACTCGAGTCCGAACACCGACACCACCGGGATCGAAGTCTATTACCTGAACAACACTACCGACCGTGCGACGATTCGGCTGGCGCGAATGGAGAACGGCGGCGCCGACGGCTATGGCGCACCGAACTCCTCCAACTTAAACTACATACTGACCGACCTGCGCCAGAACTATAAGGCGTCGGAAGCGGCTTCTCTGGCCAGGATGATCGACGCGCAGACCGTCGCAGATCTCGATGCCGGATTTGGACTGAACGTGAACCCGCTGGGAGCGAAGATGGGACCATTCTACGTGCTGGTCGGCGCGCATATGCCGGCGGTACTGGTCGAATGCGGCTTCATGTCGAACGCCGGCGAAGCCGCACGGCTGGACTCGCCGAAATACCAGGAGGTAGTGGCCGGCGCGATCGCGACGGCGGTCGAGCACTATTTCAACGCCGATCTGGCGGTGGGAAATCTGTGAGCCTCGTTGCGGGCGCGAATCGCGCCGAGCCTGCTGCATCCGCCGTCCCTTCGCCGCGCGGCGTGGCCGCACTACTCGCGCGATTCGCCGCCGACAGGAGGCCCGGCGTCGAGGCCCGCGCTTATCTCGAATCCGTCCGCGCCGAGCTGGCCGCGCGCCATTTTGCCGGCGCAAGCGGTAGCGAGATC
>JBOHWI010000104.1:0-5446 GCA_050736675.1 Binatus sp. (SeqCode) | reverse complement strand
AACAAGACGCTCGCCGCGCAGCTCTACAACGAGTTCAAGAGCCTGTTCCCGGAAAATGCGGTCCGCTACTTCGTCTCGTATTACGACTACTACCAGCCCGAAGCGTACGTGCCCTCAACGGACACGTTTATCGAGAAAGACGCGAGCATCAACGACGAGATCGACAAGCTGCGGCATTCCGCCACCAAGGCGTTGCTCGAACGCAACGACGTGCTGATCGTCGCGTCGGTCTCGTGCATCTACGGCCTCGGCGAGCCCGAAATGTACTTCGAGATGCTGGTGTTCCTCGAACACGGCGCGACGCTCGATCGCGACAAGATGCTGCGCAAGCTGGTCGATATCGCGTATCAGCGCAACGACTACGATTTTCATCGCGGCACGTTCCGCGTGCGCGGCGACACGGTCGAGATTTTCCCCGCCTACGAAGAGCAGCGCGCGGTGCGAGTCGAATTCTTCGGCGACCAGGTCGAGGCGCTGTACGAAATCGATGCGTTGCGCGGCAAGGTGATCCGCAAACTCTCGAGCGTCGCGATCTACCCGGCGTCGCATTACGTGACGACCTCGGACCGGATGGAAGACGCAGTGCGGAATATCCGTACCGAGTTGAGGGAGCGCCTTGAGTTCTTCCGCACCGAGAATCGGCTGCTGGAAGCCCAGCGCCTCGAGCAGCGCACGATGTATGACCTCGAGCTGTTGGCCGAAATGGGCTTCTGCCCGGGAATCGAAAATTATTCGCGTCATCTGACCGGCCGCCTGCCCGGACAGGCGCCGCCGACGCTGCTCGACTACTTCCCGAACGACTCGCTGTTCTTCATCGACGAGAGCCACGTCACGGTTCCGCAAATCGGCGGGATGTATCGCGGCGATCGCTCGCGCAAGCAGGTGCTGGTCGATTTCGGCTTCCGGCTGCCGTCGGCGCTCGACAATCGTCCCTTAAATTTCGAGGAATGGGAATCGCACATCGTGCAGGCCGTCTATGTCTCGGCGACGCCCGCCGACTACGAGCAGGAGAAGTCGGGTGGGCTAGTTGTCGAACAGCTCATTCGACCGACCGGACTTATCGATCCGCAGATCGAAGTGCGCAAGGCTGGCACCCAAGTCGACGACCTGCTCGAGGAAATTCACAAACGCGTCGCGGTCAACGAGCGCGTGCTGGTAACCTGCCTCACCAAAAAAATGGCCGAGGATTTGACCGACTACTACCACGACCTCGGCATCCGCGTGCGCTATTTGCATTCGGACATCGAGACGATCGAGCGCGTCGAGATCATTCGCAGCCTGCGCAAAGGCGACTTCGACGTGCTGGTCGGAATCAACCTGCTGCGCGAAGGCCTCGATTTGCCCGAGGTGTCGCTGGTCGCGATTCTCGACGCCGACAAGGAAGGCTTCTTACGCTCGGCGCGCTCTCTCATTCAGACGACCGGCCGCGCCGCCCGCCACATCAACGGCCGCGTCATCATGTATGCGGACGTCGTGACCAAGTCGATGGAACAAGCTATCGGCGAGACCAATCGCCGGCGCGCCAAGCAGGTCACCTACAACGAGCAGCACGGCATCACACCCATCTCGATCACCAAGGCGATCGATGCGTCTCTCGTCGAGATGTACTCGCCCGAGTGGGCGGTGGTTCCGGAAATCGGCGACGACAAGCGCAAGGAAGAAGAATTCATCCCCGCGCACGAGCTGCCGGATCGAATCACCGCGCTCCGCCGGCAGATGATGGAAGCGGCGGAAAACCTCGACTACGAACGCGCCGCCGACCTGCGCGATCAAATCAAGAAACTCGAGCGCCACGCCTTCGGCATGGATCAACCGCGCCGTCCCCAGCAGCCGTCGCTACCGCCAGGCAGCGCGCATCAACACCCGAGCATCGAGAAGGGTATTCCGGCGAAAACGCGAGGTCGCCGCGGCGGCGGCGCCGCGACGGGCGCCGCCGCCGGCGCATCGCGTCCCACGAAACAATCGCGGCTGAAACTAATTCCGGACAACCCGAAGTAGCGGGGCGCGCAGCCCCGCTCTTACTTCCCATGCGCGCGCAGCTGCCGCGCGGCGCCGGCGAAGAAATTGCGCGCGATGAATGAGCGCTCGGCGGCCGCCATCGCTTCGAGGATTTCGGCGTTCAGAGTGATAGCTTCCACGTCGGACGGATTCGCATTCACCGCGATTTCCGCGAGCGCCAGTGCCCGCTTCAGCTGATCCGCAGCTTTCAGCGTGCGCGCTCTTTCGAGGACCGCCTCGCGGCCGCACAGCGCCACGATGTCCTCGCCGCGTTCTTTGCGCCTGGCCGGGAACATCTGCGACGGCTCGCCCGACCACCATCCGGCGTAGCGGCGGATCACATCGCGCACCACGAATGGGACGCATCCGTAGATCGGTTGCAGGTATGGTTTCGATGCGAGGTCGGCGGGGATCGAAATGTCGGCTTCGACGATATCCACCGGCCATTCGCCGGCGTTGAGGCGTCGCACGACTTCATCGTGGATGAACCGGATTGCGCGCGCCGTATCATTGAGCACTTCGCCGCATAGCTGCTCGCCGCGATACGCCGGCCCGTGTCCCGGCAGGATGTAGCGTGGCGCATGCTTCGCGATCGCTTCGAGCGTCTCGGCCCATTCGAGCGTGTAGCGCTGCACCTTGTTTGGATTGCCCGTGTTGGGCATCGACGAGACGATCAAATCGCCGACCATCGCGAGCCGCCGCGTCGGCATCCAGACCCACGTCGCGTCGTCCGTCTCGCCCATCGCGTGATGCAATTCGATCGGTTCGCCCACCAGGTCGAGAAATTGTTGGTCGCGATAAACGAGGTCGGGGTAGCTGAACGACTTGGGCTCGAACAGCCCTTCCGTCGCGAACGCGCCGCCAAATTGCAGCCGATTGATATGCATCTGCCATCGGCGAGTGAGCGCGTAGCGCTTGAAGCGGCCGGCGACGTCCTCGTGCGCCCAGATTTTCGGCCGCGCATGCCCGCGCGCGAGCGCGTCGGCGATGAACGCCTCGGTGCCGAACGCGTGATCGCCGTGACCATGCGTGTAGATTAAAAACGCGAACGGCTCGTCGGTGACCTCGCGAATCGCGCGCACCGCCATCGCGCCCATCAGCCGCGAGCTGGTGTCGACGACGATCATCTCGCCGCGCCCATACGCGAACCCGACGTTGGCGAAGCCGTGGAATATCGCGATTCCCGGCTCGATCACTTCGAGCTGCCCCATCATCGGGTCGAAGCCGGGCAGGTTGTTCGATTGTCTTTGCGTTGGCGTGGAACTCATTGTCGGTCTCCTGCGGGGCCGGTCGCTTACGACGAATCTATCGTTTAGACTTCGCACTTGGAATGAAGGCTGAAGTCATCGCGTCGAGCGCGCCGCACGACGAACTGGAACGCCTGCTGGCGTTCGAGCATCACGATCCCCATTCGATTCTCGGCGCGCATCTCGACGGCAAGCACCTCGTGGTCCGTGCGTTTCGCCCCGACGCCACGAGCATCGAGTTGCTGGTGCCGGGCGACGCGCCGCGTCCGATGCGCCTGCGCGACCAGGCTGGACTGTTCGAGACTAGCGTCGAACACCGCGTCTCGATTTTTCCGTATCAGCTCGAGATTCACTACCCCGACGGCGAATCGATCACGATTTACGATCCGTACTCGTTCATGCCGACGCTGGGCGAGCTCGATCTTCATCTCTGGGGCGAGCAGAAGGACGACCGTGCCTACGACAAGCTCGGCGCGCACGTGCGCGAGATGTCGGGCATCCATGGCGTGTCGTTCGCAGTGTGGGCGCCCAACGCGCGCGGCGTCAGCGTGGTCGGCGATTTCAACCGATGGGACGGGCGGGTCCACATGATGCGCACGCTCGGCAGCTCGGGGGTGTGGGAACTGTTCATTCCCGGCGTCGGCGCGGGCACTAATTACAAATACGAAATTCGCACGCTCGACGGCGGTCTGCTGCTGAAGAGCGACCCGTTCGCACAGCGGATGGAAGCGCCGCCCGCGACGGCGTCGGTCGTTTACCAATCAAGTTACGAGTTCCACGATGCGGAATGGCTTGCAGAGCGGGCGCGCCGCGAATGGATCAAATGCCCCATCTCGATCTACGAGGTCCATCTCGGCTCATGGCGCCGCGTGCCCGAAGAAGGCCATCGCCCGCTGACGTACCGCGAGATGGCGCCGATGCTGGGCGATTACGTCACGCGCATGGGCTTCACCCACATCGAGTTGATGCCCGTGATGGAGCATCCGTTCACAGGCTCCTGGGGCTACCAGGTCAGTGGCTACTTCGCGCCGACTTCGCGCTACGGCAGCCCCGACGACTTGCGCTACCTGATCGACGAGATGCATCGACGCGGCATCGGCGTGATCCTGGACTGGGTGCCCGCGCATTTTCCCAAGGACGAATTCAGCCTCGGCCGCTTCGACGGCACCGCGCTGTTCGAGCATGCCGATCCGCGCCAGGGCGAGCATCCCGAGTGGGGCACGTACATTTTCAACTACGGCCGCGCCGAGGTGCGCAATTTCCTGACCGCCAGCGCGCTCTACTGGCTGGGCGAGTTCCATGCCGACGGTCTGCGCGTCGACGCCGTGGCCTCGATGATCTACCTCGACTACGCGCGGAACGACGGCGAATGGATTCCCAACGCACTCGGCGGCCGCGAGAACCTCGACGCGATTTCATTCATCAAGAAACTCAACCAGGACGTGTACCGCCTCAACCCCGGCATTATGATGATCGCAGAGGAATCCACGGCATGGGCGGGAGTCAGCCGCCCGGTTTTCATGGGCGGGCTCGGCTTCGGCTTCAAGTGGGACATGGGATGGATGCACGACACGCTGGAGTATTTCACGCTCGATCCCATCTACCGCCGCTACCACCATCGCGATCTCACCTTCGGCCTGCTGTATGCGTGGAGCGAAAATTTCGTGCTGCCGCTGTCGCATGACGAGGTCGTGCACGGCAAGCGCGCGATGCTGGCCAAGATGCCCGGCGATCGCTGGCGCCAATTCGCCAATCAGCGCGCGCTGTTCGCCTACATGTGGGCGCGCTCGGGCAAGAAGCTCATCTTCATGGGCGAGGAGATCGGCCAGTGGCGCGAATGGGATCACGACTCGAGCCTCGACTGGAACCTGCTCGACTACCCCGACCATCGCGAGCTGCAGGTCCTGGTGCGCGATCTCAATCGCATCTATCGCGACGAGCCCGCGCTGTGGGAGGCCGACACCGACCCCGCGGGCTTCCGCTGGCTCGACGCCGACGATGCCGACAGCAACCTGGTCGCGTTCATGCGGACGGCGCCCAGCACCGGCCGCCGCGTCATCTGCGTGTGTAACTTTTCGCCGGTACCGCGCAGCCGTTTTCGGGTCGGCGTGCCCGGCCCGGGATTCTATCGCGAGATTCTCAATACCGACTCGGCCGCCTACAGCGGTTCCAACGTCGGCAACTTGGGCGGCGTCGAAGCC
>JBOHWI010000103.1:0-8411 GCA_050736675.1 Binatus sp. (SeqCode) | reverse complement strand
CATCAATTCCATCCGGTTGTTGGTGGTCGAGTCGTCGTGACCGTTGAGTTCGGTGACGAGGCCTTCGAGATCGCGCACGACGACGCCCCACCCGCCCGGCCCCGGATTGCCGATGCACGAACCGTCGGCGTAAACGAGATATTCGCGATATGAGTCTGCCACGGGAGGATTCTAGCTGAGGCCGCGGGCCTTTCGCAGCCGCGCGAACCATTCGATGTATTGCCGCGCCGCCCGCTCCCACGAGAAATCCGACTTGAAGCAATTTTGCATCAGCCGCCGCCACGTCCCGCGGTCCTTGAAGGTTGTGGCCATCCGAGCCAGCGCCGCGACCATCTCGGCCGGGTCAAACTTATCGAACACGAAGCCGTTGCCGGTCCCCGCAGCGGGATCGAACTCGGTCACCGTGTCGCGCAATCCGCCGGTCGCGCGCACGACCGGAGCCGTGCCGTAGCGCATCGCGTACATTTGCGTGAGTCCGCAGGGCTCGAAGCGCGAGGGCATCAGGAAGGCGTCGCTGCCGGCCTGGATTCGATGCGCGGCGGTGTTGTTGAATTCGATTATGGCTCGAAGTTTTTCAGGATAGCGCTTCTCTGAGTCCTTGAAGAATTTCTCGAGCGCCGCATCGCCACTCGCCAGCATGACGAGCTGCAAATCCAGGCGCATCACGGCGTCGAGCGCGTCGCGCAGCAGGTCAACGCCTTTCTGCCCCGTCATCCGCGTAACCATCCCGACCAGCGGCCAATCCTCGCGGTTGCGCAGGCCCAGCGAATCGCGCAGAGCGCGCGCGCATGCACGCTTGCCGTCGGGCTTCGCCGGCGTGTAAGTCGCGGCGATTTCGCGGTCGCCGGCGGGATCCCACTCGTCGTAGTCAGCGCCATTGAGGATGCCGACGAAATTTTCGCCCTTGTCGCGGAGCACTCCCTCGAGTCCAAAGCCAAGTTCGGGGTCGGTGACAATTTCGTGCGCGTAGGTGGGGCTGACGGTCGAAGCGCCGTCGGACAAAACGACCGCGCCCTTCATCAGATTCAGATGGCCGTAAAATTCCAGGTAGTCTATCGAATAATATGGCGCGTCGAGATTGAGCAGCGCGAAGTCCTCGCGTTTGCCGATGCCCTGGAATGCAAGGTTGTGAATCGTGAAGACCGACAGCGTCTTCTTGAACCGGGGACGAAGCGCGTTGTCGGCGCGCATCGCGATCGGCGCGGCAGCCGAATGCCAATCGTGCGCATGCAGGACGTCCGGCGCGACGATTTCCGCCGACGCAATCGCGGCGGCGCGGCCAAAGAAGATAAAGCGGCGCATGTTGTCCGGGTAGTCGGCACCGTTCTCGCCGTAGATTCCGCGCCGGCCGAAAAATCCAGGGTGATCGATCAGGTACATCGGCACGCCATGTGGATCCGTCGCGCGCAACACCGAGAAACGTTCCATTCCGACGCCGAATCGGATCGAGATATCGCGCATCACCGGCACAGTCTCGACGCTCTGGGTGAGCGAAGCGTAGGCGGGCACGATCAGCGACGGTTCCTCGCCTGCCGCCTTCAACGCGCCGGGCAAAGAGCCGATTACGTCGGCGAGACCGCCGGCCTTTGCATGAGGCGCGGCTTCGGCCGCGACGATCGCGATTTTCACGGGATTAAATCTTTTCCGAGGGCCTTCCGAGCCTCAGAAGATACGCGCCGCGGCCGGACCGTTCCAGCGCCGCAGCCCGTAAGTCGCATTCCTCAAGGGAACATGAAGGTATTCAGAGAGCAGAAAAATAACAATTAACTTGTCCCTTCGGCGAATCCTTTGAATCGCGACATCGCGAATATCATCCGGATCGATGTGAGGATCTGTCACGCCGAGCCAATCCAAGAGAAGTCGAGCCATGTCCCGCTTTTCCCTGGAGTTTGTCATTTCGAGCAACCTTGACGGCGAACGCCAGTGCCTTACAATCAAGAGACCATGAGTTCCACGACGAAAGTAACGCAAGGGGGTGCCCGCGTGCCCCAATATCATTACACGGCGGTTTTCGAGCCCGCCGTCGAAGGCGGAGATATCGTCTCCGTTCCCGCGCTTCCGGGGCTGGTTACCGAGGGCGACACAATTGAGGAAGCCCGCGCAATGGTGAAAGGACGCCATCTGCGGCTACATCGAGAGTCTAGTGAAGCATGGTGAGGAGATTCCCATCGAATCCGGCACCGCCAACGTGGAGCGTATCGAGGTAAGCATTTAAGAACCCATGCCGCGCCTGCCCGCTTGTACGCCGACCGACGTTATTCGGGCGCTTCTGCAGGCGGTTTTTATTTAGCTTAACTGAATGGCATCGCGACGAAATCCCGTGCCGGCCGGCGGCGACGCTCGGCTCGAACAAAATTCCATACGTACTTCTATTTCTCGCGATCCTCTCTCACCTCAAAGCCTTGTCGATGACGAGTAACCGAAACCGTGCGATCGCCGCGGCGATGGGCGCCGCTGCAGCGCTTAACCTGACAGTCGATGACGCTATCGTGCTCCAGGAGTCGAACAAGCTCGCTGTGCGGCTGCTGCCGTGCGACGTTCTTGCTCGGGTCGCGGAGGAGCGCATCAAGCGGTGGGCTGAGTTCGAAGTCGAACTTGCTTTACGGCTCGCGCAAACCGAGAGCCCGGTAGGTGCGCTTGAGCCTCGAGTCGCGCCGGGCGCCTACGTACGTGACGGGTTCGTGGTCACGCTCTGGACCTACTACGAACCTGTGCCGTCCCGAGATTTCGCGGCAGCCGACTATGCGCACGCGCTCGAACGGCTGCATGACTGCATGCGGCACATCGACTTACCTACGCCGCACTTTACGGATCGAATCACCGACGCCCAACGGCTTATCGCAAACCGCGACCAGACTCCGGAGCTCTCTCACGGGGACCGTGAGCTGCTCAGCAACACGTTACAAAGTTTGCGGCAGGCGATCAGCGCCGGCGGCGGTCCCGAGCAACTCCTACACGGCGAGCCACACCCGGGCAACGTGCTCAGGACGAAGCAGGGCCTGCTGTTCATAGACCTCGAGACCTGTTGCCGCGGTCCCGTCGAGTTCGACCTCGCCTACGTGCCCGAAGAGGTGAGCGTGCACTACCGGAGCGTTGACCAACAACTGCTCCGCGAATGCCGGATCCTGATGCTTGCGATGGTCGCGGCGTGGCGCTGGGATCGAAACGATCAATTCCCCAACCGGCGACAAGCAGCGCGCGAACTCCTGAGCGCGCTGCGGCAAGCACTGTCGGGCGCACCCTTCTCGACGCACTTGCCGCGCTGGCCTGACACCTGAATCGCGGGGAACAAGGCCGTCCCGCTTCTCAATCACGAGGTGACGAAGGGGTCAAAATCCAAACGTCCTCGGGGACCAAACAGCGCCGTCTCGACCGACTCGAGGTCCGGGAATCTGAGTTTTCCGCAGCTTGATTCCCAACTACGCCGAATTAATCAGTTCAGGACGGTCCTCTCAGTGCGCGCGGTGGCCGGCTTTGGGGCGACGGCCTCGGCGCCGGGCTGCACTGCAGCGTCGCCGTCGCGGAGGGCGTGCCGAATGACTTCATCGACAGTATCGACGAAGATCATCTCGAGCTCTTTGCGCACTTCGGGCTGGATGTCCTCGAGGTCGCGCTCGTTGCGGCGCGGCAGAATGATCGTCTTGATTCCGGCGCGCTTGGCCGCCAGCACCTTCTCCTTGATTCCGCCGACCGGCAGCACCTTGCCCCGCAGAGTAATCTCACCGGTCATCGCAATGTCGGACCGAACTGGCCGGCTGCTGAGCAACGAAGCGAGCGAGGCCGCGATAGTCACGCCGCCCGAGGGCCCGTCCTTTGGAATCGCGCCGGCGGGAACGTGGACGTGGATGTCGGACTTGTCGAAAAAGTCGGGCGCGATTCCCAGCGCGGCCGCGTGACTGCGCACATAAGAGAGCGCGGCCTGCGCAGATTCTTTCATCACGTCGCCGAGCGAGCCGGTAAGGTTGAGGCCTTTCTGCCCGGTCATCCGGGTGCTCTCGATGAACATGATCTCGCCGCCGTTGGGCGTCCACGCCAGCCCGGTCGCAACTCCCGGCTCCTGGGTACGCTCTGCGACTTCGGAAAAGAAGCGCGGTGCGCCGAGATACTTTTGCACGTCGGCGCCGCTGACGACGGCGGGCGCCGTTTCGCCCTCGGTTATCGAACGCGCGATCTTGCGGCAGACGCGCGCGATCTCGCGCTCGAGATTTCTAAGGCCGGCCTCGCGCGTGTAGCTGTGAATGATCTCGCGCAACGCCTCCTCGGAGAATTCGATCTTCTGATCGCCGAGTCCGTTTTCGTTGAGCTGCTTGGGAATCAGGTGACGCTGCACGATTTGCAGCTTCTCTTCCTCGGTGTATCCCGGCAGCTCGAGCACTTCCATCCGGTCGCGCAGCGCGTGCGGAACCGGATCGAGCACGTTGGCCGTGGTCAGGAACAGCACCCGGGACAGGTCGAACGGCACATCGAGGTAGTGATCGGCGAAGGTGTTGTTCTGCTCGGGATCGAGCACCTCGAGCAGGGCCGACGCCGGATCGCCGCGGAAGTCCATGCCGAGCTTGTCCACCTCGTCGAGGATGAACAGCGGGTTGTTTGAGCCGGCGTTGCGCAGCCCCTGGATGATTCTGCCCGGCAGCGATCCGATGTAAGTGCGGCGATGCCCGCGAATCTCGGCCTCGTCGCGGATGCCGCCGAGCGACAGGCGCACGAATTTGCGCCCGAGCGCGCGCGCGATCGACTTGCCGAGCGAGGTCTTGCCGGTGCCCGGAGGGCCGACGAAGCAGAGGATCGGTCCCTTGGTGTCGTTCTTGAGCTTGCGCACCGCGAGAAACTCGAGGATGCGTTCCTTGATTTTTTCGAGGTCGTAGTGATCCTCGTCGAGCACCTGGCGCGCGTGGCGAATGTCGAGGTTGTCCTCGGTCGAGACGCCCCACGGCAGGCTCACGAGCCAGTCGAGATAGGTGCGCACGACGGTGTGCTCGGCCGACTCCGGCGGGATCATCTTGAGGCGCTCGAGTTCCTTGTCGGCGACCTTGCGCGCCTCGGGCGACATTTTGGCCTCTTCGATCTTCTTCTCGATCTCCTCGACTTCGGAGCTGCGCGCATCGCCCTCGCCCAGCTCCTTCTGGATCGCCTTGAGCTGCTGGCGCAGGTAGTACTCGCGCTGATTTTTGTTGAGCTCGGTCTGTACCTGCGACTGAATCTTGTGCCCAAGTTCGAGCATCTCGATCTCGCGCCCCAGAATCGCGATCAGCTTTTCCAGCCGTCCGCGAACGTCGAGCGTCGCCAGCAGGTCCTGCGCTTCCTCGATCGGAATTTTGAGGTAGGAGGCAACCATGTCGGCCAGCCGGCCGGCCTCCTTCACCTCCATCGCCCTGACCTGCAATTCGTCGGGCAGGTACGGCACCAGAGAGACAAACTTGGAGAACTGACTCACGAGGTGCGCGTGCAGCGCGTCGACTTCCTTGTCGGAGGTGGCCGGCTCGTCGAACCGCTTCACGTGCGCGATAAAGTACGGCTCGCGCTGGGTGAACTGCCCCAACTCGATTCGCGCCAATCCCTGCACCAGCACCCGCACGCTCTGATCGGGATAGCGCAGCATCTTGAGGATGCGCACTGCGGTGCCGCGCTGGAACAGGTTTTCCGGCGCGGGCTGCTCGTCTTCCGGATTCTTCTGCGCCGCCAGCGCGATAACCTTAACGCCCTCTCCGCAGTCGTCGATCAGCTTCAGGGAGGACGGCCGCGAAACCAGAAACGGATGTTGCTGACCTGGAAAAATTATGATGCCGCGCAACGGCAGCACGGGCAGGACCTCGGGAATCTCGGCCTTGCTCAGATCCTCTTCAATCTCGAAGCGTTTTTCCCCTTTGGGTTTATCTGTCATAGGTCACCGAACCTCACCGGGAGGAAACCGCGCCACACCTTCCACGCAACCCAAATTTCACCGTAATATACGGTGGTCGGTCAGACAAGGTTACCTCTTGCAGAACAAGCTAATCACGGCGACCAGCTCGCGCTACCGACGGAGAAACGTTGCCTAATATCGGATTTGATAAACTGTTCAGCGAAGAAGAAGCCAATGAGCTGATTCCGCGGCTGGAAATTCTGATGCGCCAGCTCCAGATGCAGGCGACGTCGTTGCGCGTGCGAATCGACGAATTGTCGGTCACCGATCCCTCGATTTTGCACTCCGCAATGAGTGAAATCGTCGGCCGCTATCCCGAGTTGCGTTCGTTCGCGACCAACATGGCCGACGCCGCCGCGCAAATCGAATCGTTCGGATGCATCCTCAAGGACATCGACCTCGGCTTGATCGATTTCCCGTACGACACCGGCTACGATGTCGTTTTCCTGTGCTGGCAGTTCGGCGAGTCGCGCGTCGTCGCATGGCACAGCGTCGATAGCGGATTCTCCCAGCGTCAGCTGCTGCCCGACGCGCCCAACCGATACCTAAACTGATCGCCACGCCGGCCGGATAAAGAGATGATCATTGTTTTGACGATATACCTCGCTGCGCTCGGATGCTGGCTCGGCGGGATTGTTTTCTTCTCGTTCTTTACAGCGCCTGCCGTCTTCACCGTTCTGCCACGGCCCGAGGCCGGACAACTGATCAGCACGATCTTCCCGCGCTACTACATGCTCGGCTATATCGTCGGAACCATCAGCCTCGTGCTGGCGATCTACTTCACCGCGGTGCGCGGGCCGCGGCTCTGGTGGAGCGGCACCACGGTTACGCTGGCAATCGCGCTCGGAATCACCTTCTATGCGGGCACGGTCATCCTGCCGCGCGCCGACGCTATTCGCACGGTTAATGAAGCCGCGAATCCCGACCCCGCGATCAAGGCCGAGTTCGACAAGCTGCACCACCGGTCGGTGATTCTAAACGGCGCGGTGCTGCTGCTGAACCTCGCAGCGATCGTCGGCACTGCAGGAGCGCTGACTCCGCGTGGCTGAACGTCGTTACAAGGCGGTCGTGATCGATCTGTTCGACACGCTCGTCACCTGGAATCCCGACGGGCTGCCGCTGATGCATTTCCGCGGACGGGAAATTCGCAGCACGACGCCGCTGCTCTATACCACGCTGGAAACCGCGCTCGGCAGGCGCTTCGACCGCGAAAAATTCTCGGAGGCGCACGCGTCGGTTTACAGCGAGATCTTCAGCGAGCGGTCAAAGCCCGACGCGATCGAGATCACTTGTCTCGAACGCTTCTCGCGCACGCTCAAAATCCTCGAGGTCGATGAAGGCCGGGCCGCGCCACTCGCCGAAAATTTGCGCCGCATCCACATGGCGCGGGTGCGGGAGGTTACCAAGGCGCCGCCCGCGCGCATCGACGCGATGAAACGAATCGCCCGACACCATCGCGTCGGCCTGATCTCCAACTTCGACGATTCCGAGACCGGCCACCTCATTATGGGCGACACCGGCATCCGCGAGCTGTTCGACGCCGTGATCATCTCGGCCGATGCGGGCTATCGAAAACCCAACCCGCTCATCTTCAAACAACTTCTCGATGCGATGAAACTCGAACCGGCCGACATCCTGTTCGTCGGCGACACCCCGGTCGACGACGTGACGGGCAGCAAGGGCGTCGGGATGCATTCCGCATGGATTCGACGGCGCGGTCACGAGCTGCCTGAAGGAATGCCGATGCCGGACATCATCATTTCGGATCTGGCGGAACTGCCCGCCGCGCTCGGCCTGCTGGAATAAAAGGGTGAAGCGGCAGCAAGTTGTGGCGGTCATCGGCGCGGGTGATGCGCCGCCTGCCGTGTGCAAGATCGCGTTCGCGCTGGGGCGTGAGATCGCGCGCCGCGGCGCCGTGCTGCTGAACGGCGGACGCGCGGGAGTGATGGAATCCGCCGCGGCGGGCGCGCGCAAACTCGGTGGGCATACGATCGGAATCTTACCCGGCAGCGATCGGCACGCGGCGAACCGGCATATCGAGTTCGCGATTGCGACCGGCATGGGCGAGGCCCGCAACGCCGTTATTGTCGCCAGCGCCGACGCGGTGATTGCGCTGGCCGGCGAGGGCGGCACGTTGGCCGAGATCGGCTTCGCGAAAAAATTCGCCAAGCCGATCGTTGCGCTCGATTCGTGGCCGGAAATCGACGGCCTGCATCGCGCCGATACGCCAGCCCACGCGGTCTCTCTGGCGCTAAAACTCGGCGCGTCAAATTCACGACGGAGAAGTTGAATGGCCGATCAGGATCGAAGCCGCTTCATCCAACCGCTGGAACGAGCGCCGTTCGCAGCCCTGCTCGGACTGAAAATCGAGTCCGCAGCCAAGGGTACGGCGACGGTGCGGCTGCCCTTCGACGTGCGCATGCTCAACGACGGCGGCCCCGCCGCACCCGTCCACGGCGGCGCGATCGCCGCGCTCGCCGATGTGGCAGCCTGTGCCGCGGTATGGAGC
>JBOHWI010000102.1:0-6107 GCA_050736675.1 Binatus sp. (SeqCode) | reverse complement strand
AGCCATTACCCGGGTGCAAAGGCCGTTTCACTATATCCTATTCGACGTTCTGGACCTGCTCGCGCATCTTTTCCGCTTCCGCCTTAACTTCAACCGTTACTTGAGATAACGCGGCGTTCTGCGACTTCGAGCCCATCGTATTTACTTCGCGGTTGATTTCCTGGAGCAGAAATTCAATCGATTTCCCGACTTGGCACCTGCGCTTGAGCAGCGCCTTCAGGCCGTCGAGATGAGTGCGAAGCCGCGTGATCTCTTCGCTGATATCGCAGTGCTGCGAGGCTGACGACGCCTCCTCATATAGGCGTTTCTCGTTGACCGGCAACTCTTCGAGCAGTTCGCGAATGCGCTTGTGAAAGTTTTCCATAATCTCGGCGCGCGTCTGCTCGGCCAGCTGTTCAATCTTCGGCACTGCCGCTTCGATCGCGCGAACCCGCTTCGCGAAATCGTCTTGCAGACTGCGGCCTTCGCGTACGCGTTCGGCATCGAGCGCTTTCAACGCACGCACCAGCGCCCTCTGGCCAAGCTTGAACGCCGCGCGCGAGTCCTGCTCCATCTCGACCACATGAAAAATTTCCGGGCGATTCAGGATCGATCCGATTTCCGGATTGCCGCCAAGATGAAGCTGCTTGCCGAGGCGGCGCAATTCGGCGACGTAAAGATTTGCCAGTCGGTCGTTCACTTCGAGCCGCACCGGCGGCGGCTTCAACGCGACCGACTTGATAAAGATTTCGACGCGCCCGCGCGCCACGACGTTTTGCACCGCCTTGCGAATCTCCGCCTCGTGCTCGCCCCACCCGCGCGGCACCGCCAATTTGAGTTCGAAAAATCTCTGGTTGAGCGCCCGTACTTCGGCAGTCACGCGAGTGCCGTCATGCTCCGCGATCGCCCTGCCAAACCCGGTCATGCTTTTCATGCGACTCCACCCCTCTCTTCCCGCGTCTTTCCGACACACGCGCGATAAAGCTCGAGCGTGCGCGCGGCCATCTTATCCATCGAATAATTTTCCACGACGTGCGCCCGCGCCGCCGCACCCATTTGCAATCTCACACCGGTCGGTTCCGCCAGCCGTTGAATCGCCGACGCAATTTTTTCGAGATTCGCGGGCGGCACGATGACTCCGCGACGCTCGTCTTCCACCGCTTCGCGCAGGCCGCCGACGTCGCTCGCGACCACGGGGAGTCCGGTCGCCATGGCTTCCAGAGCGGCCACGCCGAGTCCCTCGTTAAGCGACGGCATCGCCAAGACATCCGACGCCCACAGCAGTTCGCGCGGGTCGTCGATTCTGCCGAGCAGCTTTACCCGCTCGCCGCATCCGAGTTTTGCGATTTCGCGTTCGAGTTCTCCGCGAATCGATCCATGCCCAGCGATGAAGCATCTGATTGATGACGCTGTCGGCGCGAGATGGGCGATCGCTTCGACGAGATAGCGATGGCCCTTGCGCGGTTCGAGCGCGCCAACAGCCGATACCACGAACGCGCTATCGAATATCCCTAGCGCGATTCGCGCCTGAACGCGTTCGTCTGCGCTCGGCGGGCGAAAGCGGTCGCAATCCACGCCGCTGTGAACAACTGTGACGCGCCGACGATCGACGCCCGCCGTCGCAAGCGAATCGGCAACGCCACGGGAGATTGCGACAATGCCATCGACCGCGCGATTGAACAGGTACGGCGCGAACACGCGATTGGGCCTGTAGTCCATCCGCCGCGTCACGAACAGCGTACTTCCGAAGCCGCGCGCAAACGGCGCCATCGAATGCGCGCGCGAAGTGTGGAAGTGAACGATGTCAAAGCGTTCGCGCTTGAGAATCGCGCGCAGCCTGACGCCGGCTGCCAGGTCGATTGCGTTGCGGATGCGGATCGGATGACATCTTATACCGGCAGCGGTCGCCCGCTCCCAAAGCCGGCCCGCAGGATCGCAAACCAATTCCGCGCGATGCCCCCCGCCGGTCAACGCACGCGTGAGTCCCAGCACCTGCGTCTCGCCCCCGGCGAAGCCGAGTTCGGGATCGACGCCCACGATACTCAGCGCCGTCGCGTCAGCCGTGTTGTTATCGGGAGGCACTTGTATTGCGTCGTCATGCCGAACATTCCGCCTCATATCACAGTTCGGCCGCGTCAATCGAAAAACCTGTAATACAGGATTGCACACACTGCCGTCAGCGCGTCGCGGATGCCGATCTTCTTGCCCTCTTCGTAGGTCCGTCCCGAGTACGACACCGGCACCTCGTAGATTCGCCATCGCGCACGCGCCGCCTTGGCGGTGATCTCGGGCTCGAAGGTGAAGCGATTGGCGGTGAGCTTGAGGGTTATCAACTTCTCGCGGACGAAACCTTTCATCCCGGTTTCCATGTCGGTCAGATTGAGGTCGCTGATCATGTCGGAGAGGAGCGTCACCGCGCGGTTCGCAACGTAATGCCAGAAGAACATGACGCGATGCGGCCCGGAGAGGAAGCGCGAACCGTATACCATGTCGGCGCGGCCATCGAGCAACGGCCCAATCATCGCCGCGTAGTCGCGCGGATCGTATTCGAGATCGGCGTCCTGCACGAACAGGTAAGGATTTTTCGCCGCCGCAAAGCCCAGCCGCAGCGCCGCACCTTTGCCGCGATTGACGGCGTGAAAAAAACATTGAACCTGGGGATGGCTGAACTCGCGCAGAAACTTCGCGGTGCCGTCGGTCGAAGCATCGTCGACGACGATGACCTCCGGGTCGAATCCGCAATCCAGCACACGCTCGATCACCCGGCCGATCGTCGCGGCTTCGTTATACACCGGAATCACCACGGAGATTTTCGTCCGCTCGGCCATCAGCTCCCGCTCGCCTCCCGGCGCGGACCCAGCGTCGCCGCCACGCGCGCTCCTACGCCGTCTTTTCGATCCTGTTCGATTCTGCCGCGAAGCATCGCGGCTGCGCGTCGGCGTTCCGTCCGTCGCCGCCGCGCGGAAAACGTGGCGGAATAACCGCACCAAACGCGCATCCGGTCCGTGTTCGTGATGCCGGCGAACTCGAGGTGCCCCAGTTGAACGAGGTTGCGCATGCGCGGCCGCGCGAGACGACTCAAGACTGTGCGTCGCGTTCGCTCATGGTCGATAAAAACGAATCGCGGCGGGTCGACACCTGTGATGAATACGTTGAACGGCGTCAGGTCGCCATGGATATACCCCGTGCGATGCAGTCGCGCGATCTCGGCGCCTAGTGCGCGCAAAACGGCGCGCCGCGGCCCCAATTTCGCGCGCCGCAGGTGACGCGCGACGCTGAATCCATCGACCCGCGAAGTCACGATAATCTCGCGGCCGCCGCGGCGCTCGGCGCCCAGCAGCAGGATTTCGGGGATCCCTACCGCGTCGGCCCGCAAATGCTCCGATATCGAAGCGACGTGCGCCACACGCCTGCGCTTGAATATCCGCCTGATGCGATTCAGCCCGCGGATCGGGTCGAGCACTTTGAAATATGCGTCCGGCACTCCAGCCTGATCGAAACGCTCGAACCAGGTCTCCGCGTGACGCGAGCGGCGTACGCGAGTTGGCAGCGTGCCGTCGATCGCACCGAACGCCGCATCGATCAGCCTCTCGCGAAGTTCCTCTGAATATCGCGCGTCGTAGTCCGGCAGGAATAAGGTCCATCCGCCGCGCGACAACGGCACGCCTTGAAAGCCCGCCGTCCACCAGCTCATCTGGCCGCTCCGCGCATCGCGAGCGCGCGCCTCACACTCGAGCCGACTTGTTCGGGGGATATTCGCCGCATGCATTCGCGCCCGATCGGGCAATGACGAAGATAGCAGGGATGACAGGGAATCGCGCCGGTGATTGCGAGTTCGGCGAAGCCCCAGGGCGCGGAGCGCTCGGCGGCGGTGGCGCCCCACAGCGACACCACCGGGCACCCCACTGCGGCCGCGATATGCATCGGGCCGGAGTCGGGTCCGAAGGCGGCGGCGCATTCGGGAAATATCGCGATCAGATCGCGCAGCGAGGTGCGTCCGGCCAGGTTGAGCGAGGGCACGCCCTCGAGATGTCGCACGACTTCGTCGGCCAGGTTTGCTTCGTCGGCTCCGCCGAGCAACACGGGGAAAAGCGCTGGGCTGTCGCCGTCGGGACGCGAGAGTCTGCCAATCGCCGCGGCCGTCGATTCGGGAAAATAGATGCGGCTCGGCCACGACGAGCCAAGAATCACCGCCAGGATCGGGCGCGGCGCGGCACGCAGCAGTTCGAGCGCATGGACGCGTTCCTCACCGGTCGCCGCCAGCCCAAATTCGATCGGCGATGGCGCAATTCCGAGCGCGTCGCCGAACGCCTGATACTGCATGAGTTTGAGGCGCATGTTCGGCTGCGGCGCGATCCGATGATTCGAGAAAAGATAGTTGAACTCCTTGGTGTTCGGCGCGGCGAACCCGAAACGATCGCGGGCGCCCGATATTCGCGAGGTAAAACCGCTCTTGAGATGACGCTGAAGATCTATGACCAGATCAAACTGCCCTTTGCGAACTTTTATCAGGAACGGAATGAACGTCCACGGCGCGTGCGCGCGATCGTACTCGATAATTTCGTCGAGCCACCGATGATGCTCGAGCACCGCCCTCGACTTCGGTTCCACCGCCCACGCGATGTGCGCGTCGGACCACGCGTTGCGGATGCGCCCGAGCAAGGGCAGCGCGCGAACCACGTCCCCAATCGCGCCCAGCAGCACGATCAGCACACGACGCGGCGGCGCGATTTGCGGGGCGGTGGCTTCAGGAGAGGACATTTTGCGATTGGTCGAAGCCGGCTTCAACTCCAGCGCTCGATGATAACGACGTGGACGGGCGCCGCAAAGAGCGTTCGTGAAATTGTTCGCCGCGTTGGCATCCGTGCGGCGTTCGTCTGTTCTTCGATTGGACGACGCTGGTCAGAAAAACTTTCGCGATTGGTGGCGAGCAGGTGACGCGCCGCGTTCAGAGGGCCTCAATTGTGGCCCATGAGCCGCGCGCTACAACGCGAACTCGACATGACGGCAAGGGTCCATGCCGATCGCTAGACCAATTCCCTAAGTTGTCCGTCTGAGCAAGGGTTCGGCGTGAATTGGCTCGTGCGAAATGGATCACCGAGTGGTTTGGCACCCGGAACCTAGGCCAAACAACCATGCCTGCCTGTGCTGCGTGCGAATTCGATAGCACCGAACAAGCCCGGAGTGCCATGGACCTCTGAGGATCGCCACCCGGCTCATCATCCTCTGTACGGCAAGCATCAGCCACCCATATAGGCGGCGAGGTAGCGTTGAATCCGGAAGACGCTAGGATTAGTTGCGGGTACGATGGGTTTCCCGCACCCGACGCGTTCGACATGTCACGCGCAGGACGCGATGCGAACGCCGGGGGACTGATGATGGTCGGGTTAAGTGTTTGTGGAGGAGCAGCGATTGCGGTTTGCGGAATCAGAACGAGAGAGTCCGTGGCAGGGCTAAGGTCGGAGGCAAGACAAGTCGTATCGATTGCGACCCAGCCAGAGCTATATCCAAGGATGGGCTGGTCCGGGAAAACCTGATTGACACCAATGCACACTGGAATATCGTAGCGTTCCCACGCACCCGTACCATCGAGTGCGCTGGCGCCGGTCGAAACCGCGAAAAGTACATCGTGTACGGTAGGAAGAGGCGTATCGGAGGTCGACGCCATTGTACTGGCTACCCACTTCAGCATGAAGGAATCGAACGCTACTTGAGTGTCGCTAAGATCCAAGGGAAAGTCATTTGTGCCTAGGTTGCACGCCGGCAAGGTATTACCGTTCGCGCCCGGGTGCTGACACCAAAAACTATAGAGCGACTCACTGCCTTGCTGGTTTCCGGATTTGTCGTAAACGAACATACCTTGGTTGAGCATCTCAACGTTCTGAGTGCCGGAGACATCGGCAGCGACGTCCAAGGGCTGGGACGGCGCCTGAACGCCAGGAGCGGGGCTTGGCGCGGGGCAAGCAGACCCACCTCCACCGGTAAAATTCGCGCCCACGGTTGGAGGACCAGATGTTGTAGCGTCAGAAGATTGGGAGCCGACTGGCGGAGGAGGGGGTAGCGGCGTCGGCAGGGGTGTAGGGCTTCCCGGAGCCGCAGCTAACGGCGGCAGAGACGGCGTCAGAGAC
>JBOHWI010000101.1:0-3526 GCA_050736675.1 Binatus sp. (SeqCode) | reverse complement strand
GTACTGACCACGCGAAGCCCCCGGATGAAGGCTTTTCCAAGCCAAGTACGGCGTGCGACTTTGATCGCACACCGGCAACGGCGCTTATCGGCGCGCCCCCACCGTTGGCCTGGCGCAAGCCGAGCATCCCCTTACTCGATGTAGGCTTTCAATACGTAATCGCCTAGTAAACTGACTGTAAGTAGTCATCTTCCTACTGTACGTTTATTCTATAAGATTGTATAGCATCCCTTATGGATGTTATAACAATCTACATATCTCACGTCTCCTTTAGTCTTGCTTTAAGCCCTGTCCGGGGTCAGAATGTCTGGTCATGAAAGTCGATGCTAAAGACCAGTTGAGCCTTGCCCCACGGGAAGAGCGAGCGATTCTCGATCAAATTCGCAATGATCACGAACTTATCGACCGCCTTGGGATAACCCCGCAGGAGCTCGAGGCGCTGTCGAAATGCGCACTGCTGGGAACCCTCACCTGCAAGCAGGATATGCTCTTTATATTGCGGCAGATTCGAGACTCGGACAGCCCCTCGATCGATCAGAGCGCCATCTTCTCTCAACCCGCTCCGATCGAGGACGAAGAGGAAGCTATCCCGGACTTCCGCCAGATTCACAGTCGCCTGACGCCCGGTATCATTCCCGAACCCGGTTCGCTTGACGGCATCGTCCGGCGCCGCCTGCCCGAGCAGTTCGGCGTCCTCTTTTGGGTCGTGGTCGTGGCCGGCGTCCTCGTGTGGAATGGCATAATCATCATGTCGCGATGGCGCGACAACGTTATGACCACCTTCGGCACCACCGTTACCCCGACCCCTCTGTCTGACACATGGTATAGTCATCTCGACCGGTTCAGCGTTCTGCTGTGGGCGGAACTTACATTCGTGGCGGGCATGGTGGCACTGACTTACTTCAAATCTCGCAGAGATTCGCGGCGCTTCAAAGTCAGGCCGGGAAGGCGCTAAGGCGCCGCAGACACCAAGCTCCTTTATCGGTCTGGGGACCCAGCCTCGGTATCTCACGACAGGCTGCGCCAGAATTCCTGCAGCAGCACGCTCATCAGCTTGGGATGCTCCTCAGGGAAGAACAACTTCGCGCCTGGCACTATGATCACCCGCCGCACGGCGCCGATATTGTGCCTGAGCCAATCGACGGACTTGAGGTCGAACGCGCTGTCGGCCTCGCCCCACGCGACCAGCGTCGGAACCTTGAGCTCGCGCAATTGCGGCGCGATCGACGTCAGCACCTTGAGATTGCCGAGGCTCAGGAAGCGGCGCATCGCGGCGCTGCGCGCGTCGGACGACAGGATCGGCTCGAAGTAGGTTTTGAACGCTTCGTCGGGAATGCGCTCGGCGTCTTCATAGACCGACGCGAAGGCCTGGCGCGCGACGGCAGGCGCATCCAGCATCGTCTTCATCCCCATGACGATCGACGGGTCGGCGAACTGATCGAACACCGCTTTCAGCATCGCGTTGGGCCACAGGTCGTGGACCTCGCAGTTGGTGATCGTGAGGCTCCGCAGGCGCGACGGATATTTCGCGGCGAACACCTGGCTGATGCTCGCGCCGCTGTCGTTGCCGACCAAATCGATCTGCGACAATCCGAGCCGATCCATGAACGCTGCAATCATTGCGGCTTGCTTGTCGAAGCCGAGGTCCTGCCCGTCGCCTACTTCGGTGTATCCCAAACCCATGAGATCGAGCGCGATAGATCGACGCTGCCCGGCGAGATCGTCCAGCGTACCGCGCCAGGCGAAGCCGTTTACCGGAAAACCATGAACGAACAGCGCCGCCGGACCCGCTCCCTTGTCGACGTACGCGATTCGGCCGAAGGTCGTGTCCGCGAACTTCCGCGCCTGATGGAACTCTGCTGCGTTCATTGCTAACCTGCCTCCTGCTGGTGTTTGCGGGGACGACATTTGACATACCAACTGTATGTAGCTCACATAAACGTAGTATGACAGTCAAGCGCCGCAAGCTCGAGCAGTCGCTCGCCACCCGCGCCGCTCTCATCAAGACCGCGCGCAAGCTCTTCGCCCGCCTGGGCTACGCCGGCACTGATATCGAAACCGTCGCGCGGCGCACCCGCGTCACCCGCGGCGCGCTCTACCATCATTTCAAAGACAAGCAGGATCTGTTCTGCGCCGTGTTCGATCTCGAAGAACAGAAGCTCACCCGGACCGTCGCCGAGGCCGCTCTCGCGCGCGCAGGCAGCTGGGACGGGATGCTCGCCGGATGCAACGCCTTCCTCGACGCGTGTCTCGACCCCGCCGTCCAGCGCATCGTGTTGATCGACGCGCTCGCTGTGCTGGGATGGGAGCGCTGGCGCGAAATCGACACCAGGTACAATCTGCGGCTGCTCACCGGCGCGCTGCAGACGGCCGTCGACCAGGGCATCATCGCGCCCCGACCGCTCGACTCGTTGGCGCATCTGGTGATGGGCGCGCTCACGGAAGCCGCAATTTTCATTGCGCACGCCGACGACAAGCCGGCCGCGCGGCGCGAGGTCGGCGACAACGTCGCGCAACTGCTTTCGGGGCTGCGGATCGACAAATCAAAAGGCGCGTCGTAGAACGAAAGCGTACGGAGTGCAGCGATGGAATATCGAATCACGCCCGGCAGATTAGAAATCGGCAAATTCTCGCTCTACTACGAACGCGTTGGGAGCGGCGCTGGTACGCCGATCGTTTTCCTGCACGGACTTGGCGGCAACCATCTCTCATGGTGGCAGCAGGTCCCCTACTTCATGAGATGGTTCGAGTGCGTCACCGTTGACCAGCGCGGCTTCGGCCTGTCACCCGACCCCGACGGTCTCTTCAATCGCGCGCATTCGAGCGACCTCGGCGCCCTGCTCGACCATCTGAAAATCGACAAGGCCGTACTGATGGGCCAGTCAATGGGCGGATGGACGATCGTCGGCTACGCGCTCGAGCATCCTGAGCGTGTCGCCGCGATGGTGATGGCGGATACGCCGGGCGGAATCTTCACGCCCGAGATGAAGTTCGAGCGGCCGCGCAAGCCGCTGTCGGTGGATGCGACGCCGCCGATCGGATCGTTGCCGACCTACGCCGCCGATTATTTCGCGCGGCGTCCCGAGATGGCGTTTCTCTACGACGAAATCCGGATCCATGGCGCGCGGCCTCCGGCCGATGCGGGTGCGCGGATAATCGGGATGCGCTACGACCTTGCCGCGGTGAAGCAACACCTGACGATGCCGATCCTTTGCATGGTCGGCGACCAGGACACGCTGATAAGGCCGGACATCGTCAAGGCGCTCGCGGCGGCGCTGCCAAACTCGCGCCTGCGCACGGTACCCGGCAGCGGGCATTCGATTTATTTCGAGAACGCGGCGGCGTTCAATCAGCTGGTGCGGGATTTTTTAATTGAGGTCGGTTACGCGAAGTAGCTGCGACTCGGCAGCGGCAGAATCTTGATTCGCGCGCGAAAAACACGCGCTGTAATCGGACCCTTGTATCTGCGGACCAGCGTATCAAGATAGCAGCGGGCGCGGCAGACCGCAGGACCCTGGGTCGAAGA
>JBOHWI010000100.1:0-4425 GCA_050736675.1 Binatus sp. (SeqCode) | reverse complement strand
CCCCGCCACCCGCGGCAGGGGTGACCCCTGCACCCAGTGAGAAAGAAAAGAGAAGATGCGGCGCTCCGCGCCTGTTAGACGGGTGCAGGGGTCACCACTGCCGAAGGAAGTGTGAAACCCACCGTGGGTTTCACGTTAGATTAGTGATCTACCCTTCCCCTAGATGCTGTAATTGATCGCGTGCTTGCGCTTTTCGGATAGCGACTGCAGCGTCACGCCGCGCAGGATGCCGTTGACGGAGTCGCGCACCTCGCGCCACACGTCACGCATCGCGCAGGGCTGCTCGCGCGGGCAAGTCGACGAGCTTTCCTCCAGGCACTCGACGGGAGTGTAGTCGCCCTCGATTATCTCGACGACGTCCGCCATCGTGATTCGCGCCGCTGGCCGCGCCAGCATGTATCCGCCGCTCGGCCCCTTCTGGCTGGCAACCAGGCCGCCGCGCTTGAGCTCGATCAGCAGCCGGCGCAGATAGTTTTCCGGGATATCCTGGCTCGCCGCGATTTCCTCGACTCGCACCGGCAAAGTGGTGGGATACCGCTCCGCCAACATCAGGAGGGCCTTCAAGGAGTAATCGACGCCGACACCAAACTTCATTTTTTCGTCGCTTCCGCGCTGAGATTTATCATAATCGGCGGATAGTTGGAATAGGCGACCGGCTTACTCATCTACTTAATTGACTAAGTAACTCACCTAAGTTATCTTTTATCTTCGCAGGAGATCCACTCAGTGCCGAAGCGGGAGCCTCAATCGTGGGAAATGGTCTTGAAGCGCAACTCGGTCGAGCGCCTCAAGCATGATCTGTTTCCCACCGAGCTGACCGGCCAATGGGACCGGCTGGCAGAGACCTCGTACGAAAAACTCCCCGAGGAAGACATCGTGCGGCTGCAGTGGTTCGGCATGTACCACGACAAGCCGAAAATCGGCACGTTCATGATGCGTGTAAAAGTCCCCAGCGGCATCCTCAGCGCCGATGGGCTGCGCGCAATCGGTGAGATCTCCGAGACTTACGGCCGTGACCAGGGCGAGCTGACCACGCGCCAGAATATCCAGCTGCACTACATCACGCTCGACAAATTCCCCGAGATTCTCGACAAACTCAAAAGCGTTGGGCTGACGACGATGGGCGGATGCGGTGACGTTGTGCGCAATATCACGGGATGCCCGGTTGCGGGTGTCGATCCCCACGAACTCTTCGATGTGACGCCGCTGATCGCCGAGACTGCAGGATTTTTTTACGGCAATCGCGAGTACTCGGACCTGCCGCGCAAGCACAAGATCTCGATCGCCGCATGCCCGCATCAGTGCAACGCGCCCGAGATCAACTGCGTCGCGCTGGTCGCGATGCTGAAGGACGGGCGCCAAGGTTTTGCGGTGCGTGTCGGCGGCGGGCAGTCGTCGACGCCGCGCCTGTCGCGACACCTGGGCGTGTTCATCACGCGCGAGCAGGCGATGCCGGTGATGCGGGCGATTATCGACGTCTGGCAGGGCACCACCGAGTACCGGATGTCGCGCGTCAAGGCGCGCCTCAAATTTATGATCGACGATTACGGCGTCGAGGAATATCGCAAGCTGGTCGAAGCGAAGCTCGGGCTCGCGCTCGAGGACCTCGCCGAGATGCCGATACCCGAGACCGAGAGCGATCACACCGGCATCCACGAGCAGAAGCAGCCCGGGCTCAACTACGTAGGGTTTCCGGTTTACCTCGGGCTGATGAGCGGGCGGCAGATGCGCGAGCTTGCGGCGCTGACGGCGTCGTTCTGCGGCGACATTCGCCTGACGCGGCGGCAGAACTTCATCGTCACCGGCATCCCGACCGCGCAGCTCGACGACGTGATCGCGCAGGTCGGCGCGATCGGTTTCCCACTCGAAGCTAACGGCCTGTACGCGTCGTCGATCGGATGCATCGGCGACCCTCATTGCAACTACGCCGTGACCCCGACCAAGACCAAGCTCGCGACGATCATCGAGCGGCTGGTGAATCAGTTCGGCGAACAGGTCGGCGGTCTCAAACTGAATCTCGACGGATGCCCGCATGCGTGCGCGCAGCATTGGACCGGTGACATCGGGTTGCAGGGCACGACCAGCCGTGGGCCTGCGGGCGAGCCGATCGAGTCCTTCGACATAATCCTGCGCGGCGGTCTGGGCAAGGACGCCGCGATCGGCAAGCCGATCGTGCGTCGCGTGCCGTCGCCGCTGGTTGAAGATTACGTGTCGCGCCTGTTCGAGACCTACCTCGAACGGCGCGTCGCCGACGAGACCTTTTCGCGTTTTTGCGTGCGCACCAGCGACGCCGATTTGATTTCGATAGCTAGTGGAAACGCAACCGGCGCCGAGGCCGCCGCCTGAACCGAGTACCGCCAAGGACTCAGCAACATGGCCGCAGGATTAACTGAAATCGACAAGCCGGAACTAAGTCTTATCATGGACGAACTCGAGGCGGGCGAGGCCGCCGTCGAGCTCGATGACAAGGAGCCGCAGGAAGTCCTGGCATGGGCTATCGAGCGGTTTGGCCGGGAGCTGGCGATTTGCTGCAGCTTCCAGGCCGACGGCTGCGCGCTGATCGACATGGCGCACAAAATCGATCCCTCCATCCGCGTCTTCACCATCGACACCGGCCGCATGCCGCAGGAAACCTACGACGTAATCGATAAGTATCGCACCCGCTACGGCATCAACGTGGAAGTCTTCATGCCCGACACCGCCGTCGTGCAGCAGATGGTTACCAGGCACGGCAACAATCTTTTCTACAACGACGTTAACCTGCGACTGCTATGCTGCCAGGTGCGCAAGGTGCTGCCGCTGCGCCGCGCGCTGATGAACTACAGTGCGTGGGTGACGGGACTGCGGCGCGACCAGTGGGCAACGCGCTCGAATATCCGCAAGATTGAAATCGATCACGACCACGGCGGTATTGTGAAGCTCGCGCCTTTGGCCGACTGGCAGGAAGAAGAAGTCTGGAACTATATCCGCGCCAACGACGTGCCTTACAACGAGCTTTACGACAAGGGCTATAAGTCCATCGGATGCGCGCCGTGCACGCGCGCTGTGGGCGAAGGCCAGGACCCTCGCGCAGGCAGATGGTGGTGGGAGACGGGCGCGCCGAAAGAATGCGGCATGCACTGCGCGATCGAAACCGGCGGCTTCGAGCACGAACTCGCGTCGCTGCTCGGCACGCACGGCAAGAAGTAGTCCGCGATGGCGAGCGACGACCAGCCCGTGCCGGGCGAATCGATCGCCCTCGACACCCTCCAGCGCGACATCCTGATTCCGCACATTCAGGCGTTCCTCGACGCGACGACTGATCCGCAGGCTCGCGAAGTCTACCTGACTTTGAAATCCGCCGTCGAGTCGCAGGAAGTACCTGCAGACCTACAGCTAAGACTCGGCGCAATCGTTGAGGTAGCATTAACCAGCGGCCGAGTGAGGCGGCTATTCGGACCCGCCGCAGAGCTATCGCTCAACGCCCTATTCCTGAAAACCCCGCGCGGCCGCGAAGTAGCTCGATCACTGGCCGAACTGAACAAAGCGCTCGCGACTCTCAAGGGCCAGACCGTCGAGCAGATAACCTCGACGCAGCGGAGTCCGGGCGCATACGCGCTGACGCTAAAGACCAGCGGATGCCAGCTGGTGATCCGCTTCGAGCAGGCGGGCGTCCGCGTCGAAAGCCTGGAAGTGGGCTTGGTCCGCTAGTTCCCTCAACCATATTTCCAACCTCTCTTTCGGCGATGGGCGGGTTTCGTTCCGCCGCGGCTCAATATAGTCGTAAACCGCTTCAGTACCGCGGTATTGTGGTTCCGTCCTCAATCTGTGGCCGGTAGCCAATACAGGCTGTGATTGAATGCCGATCTTGCGATGCGCGAAGATAGCAGTTGCGAGAGAGCTAAAGATGGAACTGGCAAAGCGATTCATCGACGTGGGAATCTTCACCAACCGGCTCGACGAGATGCGCGCGTTCTACGGCGAGCGAATCCGGCTGCCCTACGAGGAGATGCTGCCGGTCGGCGGCGGCGTGCGGCAGTATCGTTACGGATTGCTCGGCTCGGTGCTCAAGATAAATCACGCCCGCGATCCGCTGCCGGCCCGAATCGCGGGCGGCTACCGCAAGCTTGCGATTTCCGACCCGCGCACTCCCATGCCGCTTGCGATGCAGGACCCCGACGGCAACGCCGTCGAGCTGGTACCAAGCAGCCAGCGCGGCGTCAACCAAATAGAAGTAGAAATCGGCGTTACCGACGAGGATGCCTTCGAGCATTTCTACGGCGACGCCCTGGGCGCGGAGCGGCTCGAGGCGGGCCGCTTCAAGCTGGGCGAGACGGTCATCAGCTTCCGCCACGATCCCGCGTCCGTGCGCGCACCGAAGTCAGCGTCGGGCAGCGCGATGGACGTGATCGCGACGATGCGCGCAGTCGGGATGCGCTACATTAC
>JBOHWI010000099.1:0-20039 GCA_050736675.1 Binatus sp. (SeqCode) | reverse complement strand
TCGGCGGGTCGCAGAGAGCAGTGGGTAGCGACTGTTTAGCAAAAACACAGGACTATGCTAAGCCGCAAGGCGATGTATATGGTCTGACGCCTGCCCGGTGCCGGAAGGTTAAGGGGACCCGTTAGTCCGTAAGGGCGAGGCGGGGAACCGAAGCCCCGGTAAACGGCGGCCGTAACTATAACGGTCCTAAGGTAGCGAAATTCCTTGTCGGGTAAGTTCCGACCTGCACGAATGGCGTAACGATTTCCCAACTGTCTCGACCACGGACACAGCGAAACTGCACTCTCGGTGAAGATACCGGGTACCCGCGGCAGGACGGAAAGACCCTGTGCACCTTTACTATAGCTTTACAGTGAACTTAGGGATTGCATGTGTAGGATAGGTGGGAGGCGATGAACTCGGGGCGCTAGCTCCGAGGGAGCCAACCTTGAAATACCACCCTTGCGGTTCTTGGGTTCTAACCTGCACTCTTACCGGGTGAGGGACACTGTATGGTGGGTAGTTTGACTGGGGCGGTCGCCTCCCAAAATGTAACGGAGGCGCGCGAAGGTCCTCTCAGGCTGAGTGGAAACCAGCCGTCGAGTGTAATGGCATAAGAGGGCTTAACTGCGAGAGCGACGGCTCGAGCAGGTGCGAAAGCAGGTCATAGTGATCCGGTGGTCCCGTATGGAAGGGCCATCGCTAATCGGACAAAAGGTACGCCGGGGATAACAGGCTTATCTCCCCCAATAGTTCACATAGACGGGGAGGTTTGGCACCTCGATGTCGGCTCGTCACATCCTGGGGGCGGAGTAGCTCCCAAGGGTTCGGCTGTTCGCCGATTAAAGTGGCACGCGAGCTGGGTTCAGAACGTCGTGAGACAGTTCGGTCCCTATCCGCCGTGGGCGAAGGATACTTGAGAGGAGCTGTCCTTAGTACGAGAGGACCGGGACGGACGTACCTCTGGTGTACCGGTTGTGGCGCCAGCCGCATCGCCGGGTAGCCATGTACGGACGGGATAACCGCTGAAAGCATATAAGCGGGAAGCCCACCTCAAGATTAGGTATCCCGATCGTAAGATCCTGAAGGCCCCTTCTAGACCAGGAGGTTGATAGGTCAGGGGTGGAAGCGCCGTAAGGCGTGGAGCTGACTGGTACTAATCGGCCGTGAGGCTTGACCACTACCTATTTCAACTTGGCTAACTGCCAGGTCGGGGATAGTCGCCGCATATTTGTCCGGGTTGTTAATCGCTAACCGGATGGGACGGCAAAGGTCGAGTCACAGATAAGGTTCGAACGACTGCACTTGCAGACCCTACTATTCAGATTTGTCGGAGCTTGAGCGCGCACCTAACGGCGCGCGCGGAAGGTTTCCGGTCGCCATGGCGAAGGTGAAACACCCGTTCCCATCCCGAACACGGCAGTTAAGCCCTTCAGCGCCGATGGTACTGTGACCGAAGGCGTCACGGGAGAGTAGGACGCGGCCGGGGAATGTTGATAAGGCGGAATCGAAAGATTCCGCCCTTTCTTTTTTCTCCCAACGCGGCCGCGCCGGAAGATAGCGCTACCTCGCTATCAGCATAATCCTGAAGACCTTGGCCGGCGGCGTATCCTTTTCCCACGGCCGAACGTAGCGAATCTCGAGCGCGCCGGTCCCGCTGGCCTGAACTGAAAACAGGAAAATCTCATGTCCCGGCGCACCGGGCATCGCGCTGTCGAGTTTGAACCTCGGCTCTCCGATCGGCTTGACGAACCCGCCGGCCACCGGCTCGGCCTGCCAGGTGTACCCGGTTCCCGAAGTCGCAGGCAGCGATATCTCCAGCGCATCGCCGCGATCGAGCGTAAACTCGCGTCCATTTTCGTCCTGGGAGATAAAAATCGCGCTGGCGTTCGCCGGTCGCGGCGCCGACAGGGCGAATGCGAAGACGGTCCCGACCAGACACCACAGCAAAAGTGATCGGCGAATTTTCATGCCTCACCAAATCGTGCGTACGGGATACTGCCGAATTAGCTGGTCGGGCGTGAGGATCGCCATCCCCTCCGCGATCGCCTGGCAAATCAGCAAACGATCGAATGGGTCGCGATGAATCATCGGCAAGCGCACCACTTCCAATGCCATCGCTTCATCCAGTGGCAGCGGTTCGACTAATTCCTTCTTTCGAAACGCAGGTACGTATCGATCCGCCGGTTCAGGCAGCGGCATGTTTCCAAGCGCGTTCTTCACTGCAATTTCCCAGGCGGAGACCGCACTCAGGAACGTTTCATTCGCGGGATCGCGGAACATCGCGCGCGCGGTCGCCGAAAGGTGTGGATCGTCGGCGACGATCCACAGAAATGTGCACGAATCGAGCAGAAGCTTCACTTTGATTCTTTGCCCTCAAATGCGTCGAGCAGCCAATCCGGTAGGGGATCGTTGAAGTTTTCAGGAACTACAAGGCGACCCTTATCGAGACCGATCGGCCGCGGCCCACGATTCTCAGGCTTGATCGGCCGGATTTCCGCGATTGGCACATTGCGCTCGCAGAGTATGATGGTCTCGCCCTTCTTGACCCGCCGGAGATGCTTCGACAGGTGAGTCTTGGCTTCATGAATGTTGAGCCGAATCATGGTTCGGTTATAGACTAACTATTGAACTAATTCAAACCCTTGAGTTTATTGGCAGCCATGAAATTCTTTTCGGATGTGGGCCCGTTTCTCGAACGCGTGCAGCCGTTTCTGGTGAAGCGCGAGGCTGAGCATTGTTTGATCCTTGGCCTTCTCGACGGCCTTCGGGCGGGCGACCGATGGGGGCCCGCCACGCCGCTGATGGCCGCGGTCGAGGAGCGTGATGAGGTTACGGCCGTCGTCTTGATGACGCCGCCGCACAACCTAATCCTGTCGTGGATCGGCGATGATTCCACAATCGATGCAATAGCCGGCGCGCTCCACGCAGCGGGCGTGGCGATTCCGGGCGTCAACAGTTCGGTTGAGATTGCGCGCAAATTCGCGCAGAAATGGTCGGAACTCTCCGGGCGCAGCTTCCACCTCCAGATGGCGCAGCGTATCTACCAGTTGAGCCAGGTCACAAAAGCGGCGAGAGCCGCGGGCCGTCTGCGCGAACCGAACGAATCCGATGACGTGTTACTGCGCAAATGGCGCGCCGCCTTCTCGATCGAGGCCGAACGCATGGATCCCGAAGAAGCCACAACGAACGCTACATTGCAGTTGCCTAAGTCGAGACACCTGGTCCTATGGGAGCTGGACGGCGCTCCAGTCTCGATGGCGGGATTCTCAGGACGAACGCCACATGGCATTCGCGTGGCATGGGTTTACACGCCGCCCGAAAATCGGGGCAAAGGATTTGCCGGCGCATGCGTTGCCGCGCTCAGTCAGAAGCTCCTCGATGAGGGCCGCAGGTTCTGCTTTCTGTATACCGACCTTGGCAACCGGACCTCCAATCACATCTACCAGACGATCGGTTACGAACCCGTCACCGACGCGACCGTCTATTCGTTCTCGTGAGGGAGCGCGGCGCGACGCCAGAAAAAGGGCAGCCCTCGCGGACTGCCCGTGCAAAATCGTGACTAAAGAATGATCAGTGTTTGGTCTCGATTCGCCGACCGTAGGTCACTTCACCCTTGTCCACGCGCAGGCTGAACCCGCAATCGGGATTCGTGCAAACCCAGGCTTTGAACATTACTGAGGCGCCCTCCTGTCCATAGTCAGACAGGGGAATCAATGCGCCATTGTTACACTTCTGGCACTTCGGCCACTCCATCATCCGCGCCTCCTTGCAGCCGACCCGAACCGCATCGTCCGTGCCTGAAATTATAAGACCAACAAATCTAAAGCAACGTGTCGCCTGGCGCGTTCAGAGGCCGTCCGCAGCGCACACTTGGCCGAACCTGGCGCGGCGGGCGTTGCTTTCTACTTGAGCGCGCGGACGGAAAAGCCGCGATCGTTGCTGCATAGCAGCGAGCGCTTGCCCTCGAGCACGGTCTCGAGCACGACTTCGCGCCCCCACAGCCGCTGCAGGTAGTTGAGGCTCTTTTCGGCGTATTCTATGTGCAAGTCGCGGCCGTCGTGATCGTGCTTGATGTAGAGCGTGCGATTACCGCCGAAGTCGGCGTCCTCGACTTTGAGCACCGGTATCGAGTTGGTGCCGACGTTCTTAATGAGCGTCGCTTTGACTTCGCGCCATCCCTCGTCGTCGGCCACTTTGCTGACCACCAACTCCTCGCCGCGCGCTTCGTACTCGAAAATATCCATCTCGCGCATCAGCTCTTCGCTCAGGTACCGGCGCAGGAAAGACGCGTCACGCTCGACCTCGCGGACCTCGAAGATCTTTTCCATGCCGGATTTCGCCGGCGGGCCGTCGCGCTTGATTTCTTCGGCGGTCGGCTCTGTAAAGCGCCGGTAGATGTCCTCCCAAACCTTGAGTCCGAGATGGTACGGATTGATCTGGCCGGGAATGGGGCGCACGACCTGGTTGTGATTCACGATGAATTCGAGATGAAGCGCCTGCGGCAGGTCGAGCGACTCCAGAATTTTCTTGTGCCAGTAGCTCGCCCATCCCTCGTTCATGATCTTCGTCTCCATCATGGAGATGAAGTACTTGGCTTCCTCATCGACGATGGTGAGCAGATCCTTTTCGTAGTCGGCGAGGAACGGGTTGTGGTCGCGGATGAAGAGCAGCAGATCCTCGTCGGGTTCGAGCGGTACTTTGTGGAAATCGGGGACCTCGATCTGCTTGCGCGCGTGGATCTTCTGAAATGGATCGGGTTGTCCCTGCGCGGTGTCTTCCGCGCGCGCCATCTGCTCGAGCGGCGAGAGTTTCTTGATCGCAAAATTGCGCCGGCATTGCCACGACAGTGCGTGCGCCGCGTCGAGAATTTTCTCCACCTTCTCGATCCCGATCGACGGGTCTTCGACGTAGCGCCGCACGCGCATCGCCGCCGACTTGAAGGCCTCGATCGTCAGTTCGGCGCGCGTGGCCGATTTGAACGTGAAATTGTTCTTGAAGAAATCGTTGTGCCCGTATACGTGCGCGATCGTCAGCACCTGCAGCAGCAGCGAGTTGTCGCGCATCAAATAGGCGATCGCGGGATTCGAGTTGATCACCATTTCGTACGGCAGGCCGCTGACGCCGTGATCGTAAAGCGTCTTCAGCTTTTCGTACGACTTGCCGTACGACCAATGCGGGTAATGCGACGGCATCCCGGAATACGCCATGTACCCGAGCATCCCGGTGTGATCGCAAAGCTCGAACTCCTGCGGATAGCAGGCGAGCCCGAACTCCGCGACCTTTTCGCGAATGCGCGTGTCCCACTCGACGAGATCGTTAAGGCTCCAGGTGGTGACGTGCGGCGCGGCGCCCGCGGTCGGTGTGGCGCTCATGCTTCCTTCACCCGGTCCTTGGCCAGGAACGCTTTGAACGACGGCCAGATGTCTTCCTTGCGCTCGATCAGCACGGTGTGAAAATTCGGCGCCTGGATTCGGCGGAACACGTTGAGCATTGAGGATTCGTAGTAGCGCGACCCGAGCGGCTTGATCTCGCCGTAGCCGAACAGGTTGCAGATTTCGGCGAGCTCTTCCGCGTCCTTGAGCGCGGCGGGATTGTCGGAGTCGAAGTTGTCGCCGTCGGAGCAATGAAACGCGTACAGGTTCCACAGCGACGGATGGTAGCGCGCGGCAATTATTTCCAGCGCCTTGGCGTAGCCCGACGAGATGAACGTGCCGCCCGATTCGCCCTTGTGAAAAAATTCCTCCTCGGTGACCTCGCTGGCCTCCGTGTGATGCGCGATGAAAACGATTTCGACGTTGCGGTAGCGGGTCGAGATGAACTGGTAGAGCAGGAAGAAGAAGCTGCGCGCCAGGTACTTCTTCATCGTATCCATCGAGCCCGACGTGTCCATGATGCAGATAACCGCGGCGTTCGATTCTTCCTTGGTGTCGATCTCGACATGCTTGTAACGCAGGTCGTTCTGATGGAACGGGAAGCGACGGCGCACGCGCTGGAACGCGGCAGTGCCCGGCGAGCCGGCGAGCGCTTCTTCGTCGATGGTACTTTCGTCGAGCGCACCTTCTTCGAGCGCGATCTCGTCGAGCGCGCCTTCGACGTCGGCATCGGCGCCGCTATCGTCTTCGCGGTCGGTTTTCGATTTTTGCAGCGCGCGTTGCGCCGCGTCGTTGCGCTTGTCGGACGCGAGCATGCGCATCACGCGCTGTTTGGCGGTGCGCCGTTTGTCGAGCCTGATGCGGATGCCGACCTTGCGGTAGCCTTTGCGCCGCGACGAATATTCGGACTGGATTTCGCGCAGGGCACGCCGCTCGAGGTTGGGCAGTTCGAGATCCTCGAACATGATCTCGATCAGTTCCTCGAGGGTGACGTCGGTCTCGTAATAATCGACGCCGGGGCGATCGCCGGCACGCTCGTCGCCCTTGCCGGGACCGTCCTTGCCGGTTTTGCCGACGACTTGCCCGGGGCGCGAGTCGCCGTCGCCCTGCGACGCGCCGGGCGTGTTGTCGCCGAACACGAAGCGGTATTCCTTGATGCCGCGCAGGGGAACCTTGATGACGCGGTCCTTGTCTTTGCCGATGATCGATTCTTCGGCGATGATGTCGGCGATATTTTCGCGGATCGATTCGCGAACCTTCTGCCGATGCCGCAGTCGGTCACCGGCCGAGCGATCGGAGCGCTCAGCGTCAGAGATCCGGTATTCGCGGAAGATGGTATCGCCGCTCATCGCCGGCTCATCCGCGTGCTCAATCCTTCCACAGATTATTCGCCGCGTACTTCAGCACGACGTCCACGCAGGATTCGCAGTACCCGTTTTCGAGCAGGTTCTTCACCATCGAGCTGTACTTTTCTCCCTGCTCCTCGTCGCGGGTGCGGGCCTTGGTGATGATGCGTGAGATATCGCGCACCGAGGTCATCAGCTTTTTCTCGATCGCTTCCTTGAGCGGCTCGTAGCTCTTGTAGCTGATCTTTTCGCCGCGGCGCGATGTCGCCCACAGGTAGGCGATAACTTCCTGGCGGAAGCCGTCAGCCGCCGAGCCGATGATCGCGATTTGCTCCTCGATCGACTTCAGGAAACCTTCGTCGGGCGACAGTTCCTCGTTGGTGTTGCGATCGCGCACGCGAGTCTTGTTGACGTACGCCTCGGCGTGATCGAGGTAGTTCTGGAACAGCGACTCCGCCTGCTCCTGGTACGAGTACACGAACGCGCGCGTGATCTCTTTCTCGAGCAGATCGAGATATTCCTTATGCAGCGTGTCTTGCAGGAATTCGAGGTATTGCTTGCGCGTGTCGTCGGGCAGGTCGCCCTCCTTGGTCATCGAGATCAGCGCCTCGCGCACGTTGATCGGGTTGATGCAGTTGCCGGTGACGTTGTCCGACAGCGCGTTGTCGAGCGCCTTCATGATGAAGCGGGTCGAAATGCCCGACATACCCTCGCGCTTGGTGTCTTCCTTCAGCTCCTGCACGTCGATTTTCTTGGTGCGTCCCTTCTCTACCACTTCCTCGCCATTGTAGAGCCGCAGCTTGGTCATAAGATCGCACTTCGAGGTCGGCTCCAGGCGCGACAGGATCGCGTACATCGAGGCGAGCTCGAGCGTGTGCGGCGCGACGTGCGCGCGGAAGTCGGAGTTCTTGATGATCTTCTGGTAGATCTTCACCTCTTCCGACAGGCGGAGGTTGTACGGCACCTTTACCACGACGATACGATCGAGAATCGCCTCGTTGGTGTGATCGGCCTTGAACTTCTGCCACTCGGCCTCGTTCGAGTGCGCGACGATGCAGGTGTCGACGTACACCATCCCGTGCCGGCCCGGCGCCGGAATCACTTTTTCCTGGGTCGCCGTGATCATCGCGTGCAGATACTCGGTTTCGTTCTTGAAAACTTCGATGAACTCGACGATGCCGCGGTTGCCGACGTTGAGCGCGCCGTTGAGCTCGAGCACCCGCGGGTCGCCCTCGGAATATTGGTCAAGCTTCGAGATGTCTTCCGATCCGATCAGCACCGAGGTGTCCTGATTGTTCGGATCGACCGGCGGCACCACGCCGACGCCGACGCGGTTGCGCTTGGAGAAATTGCGCGCGATTACCGGAAATTCCTCGTAGCGGTTGTTGAACTCGGATCTCAGCCGATAACGGCACACCGGACACAAGTCGCCCTCGATATGCACGCCCAGCATCTTCTCGAATTCGCGCCGCAGATGCCGCGGCACCAGATGCAGCGGCTCCTCGTTCATCGGGCATCCTTCGATCGCGTAGATGAGTCCAGTCTGCTCGAGTCCGCGCTGGATTCTCTCTACCAGCGAACTCTTGCCCGAGCCTACCGGGCCCATCAGGTATAGAACCTGCCGGCTCTCTTCGCCTTTGAGCGACGCCGAATGGAAGTAGCGGACGATCTGCGCGATGGTGCGCTCGATGCCGAAGAACTCGTCCGCAAAGAAATCGAACACCTTGAGCGGCTCATCCTTGAACAGGCGCTTGGTGCGCGGATCGTCGGTATCGGCGAGCGGGTGGAGCCCGACCGAGAAGATCAAGTCGTAGATTCGCGCGTGCGCGAGCTTGGTCATAATCGGGTCGGCTTTCACGACCTCGAGATATTCGAGCAAGCTACCGCGCCACTGCTTCGACTCGCGTGCAGCGCGGTCTTCTTTAATCACTCGCTCGAAGTTGTTGAGATCCGCCATCGGCTATCTCCTTCGGGTTATAGAATGTTGAGCAGGTTTACTGCCTGGGAGCGCGGGAGCCGGTCGGGCCGTTCGATTTCTGGAGCCCATCCTGAGATCGAGTATAACGGACCCATTGATCTGCAACAAGTAACATAGACGCAAACAACACACTCAGGCGCGTTCCGTATCAACAGGCGCGCCGCATCACGCTGATTTCCGCATCAGCGGAACAACTTATCGGACACCGGGATCGTGTCGTCCAGCACGATTCGTCCGCGATCATTCCGCACCTTCGCGGCGAACACCCTGTCGTCGTGCGCGAACGACAGCCACCATCGCTTCTCCGCTGCGAGCGCGAGATAGTGCGCCTTCTGTTCCATCGTGCGGAGCGCGTCGAGGTCGTACGCCTGATTCCACGGCCCGCGGATGTGCGAACGCGTCGGCACGATGTCGGCAAGATGCATGAAGCATTCGCCGCCGTCGCTCACGATCGCCGCCTGATGGTCCCGCGTATGACCGCCGGTGGCGACGGCGCGCACGCCCGCGATGACCTCGGTGTCGCCGTCGAGCGCTTCGAGCATCGGGCGCACCGGCGCGAGAATCTCCTCGACGTGGCGATACGCGGCGCGCAGCCGCTCGTTGCGCGGATCGTCGGCGATTTCGAGTTCGCCGCGCTGCACGAAGATTCGCGCGCGCGGAAACGCGGCTTCGAGCGCGCCGGAATCCCGCCGTCGCACGATCCCGCCGCAATGATCGAAATGCAGATGCGACACGATCAGATGCGTGACGTCACCGGCCTCCATCCCGAGCGCGCGCAGATGATTTGGCAGCCAGCCGTCGCCGTGGTCGAAGATTTTTCGCTCGACATCGCTGAGCCGATTGCCGATTCCCGTATCGACGAGAATCGCGTCCGACCCTTTCACGATCAGCGGACAGGTCAGGTTGAGCCGGATACGATTGCGCTCGTCGGGCGGATGGTTGCCCTTCCACAGTTCGCGCGGGACGACGCCGAACATGCATCCGCCGTCGTTGCGCCAGAGACCGTCGGCCAGGAACGAGACCTCGAATGCGCCGACTTTGAGCTTCGGTGGTGTCTCAGCCATCTAGCTTCCCATCAACCACGTTCCCAGTATCAGCGCGAGACCGCCCATCGCGACGATCGCCACGTGCGCCCGCACCATCCGGCTCATCGCGCCCGGTACCGCATCGACGCGACCGCGCGCAACGACTGCTCTGATCACCGCACCGACTCTCATCGACCAAGTCATCACGACAATCATAACGATAAACAAAGCGATCTTGATGGCAAGCACGGTTATGAACGCAGTCGAGAACGCGTACCGTCGCGAGACTCCCGCCGTCGCCAGGTTGATCAGCCCCGTCACCAGCAACACCGCCGCTGCGACGAGGCCAAGCAGATCGATTTTGGGCGCCGCGCGCTCGACAAAATTCCGCTGCTCGACGCTGTCGGCCGAAAGCGCAAGTCCAGCAATCACAAAACAAGCGCACGCGCCGACCCAGAGAGCGCCTGCGGCAACATGCGTCCAGAGAATCGCAGTACTGAACATCTCCAATCCTCTAGCATCTTTATCTTACCATCGGGCACAGGCGCTTGGCGGACGTTCTTGTTTTGAGCTAACTAGAATTTTCGACGGCGGAGGTGAACGCGATGCTCAATCCATACATCGAGGCGCATGAACTGCGCGAGCTGGTCCTGAAAAAGGAAGTTAAGCCGCGCGAGGTGGCCGAGTTTTTTCTCGAGCGTATCGAGAGGCTGAATCCGAAGCTGGGCGCGTTCATGACCGTTACCGCCGATCGCGCACTGGCGGATGCGTCGCGGCTCGAGAAGATGAGCGCTTCGGACGCGGCCAGGCTGCCGTTGTTCGGCGTCGCGTACTCCCTCAAAGATCTCGTCTGGACAAAAGATATCCGCACGACGTTCGGCTCGAAGAACTACGAGAACTGGCATGCGCCTGCGGACGCGGAACTTGCAGTGCGGCTCGCGAATTCCGGCGGAATCCTGCTGGGCAAAACTACAACACCCGAATTTGGCCTGCGCCCGACCACCGAGGGCGGTCTCTGTCCGCCCGCGCGAAATCCCTGGAATCTCGAACACACCGCCGGCGGTTCGAGCGGCGGGTCGGCGTCTGCCGTCGCCGCCGGCTTGCATCCCGTGGCGCAAGGCAGCGACGGTGGCGTTCGGTGCGAATCCCGGCCGCATGTTGCGGACTGGTCGGAATCAAAACGTCCCGCGGCCGTATCACGCGCGCGCCGTCGGAAGGCGAGGCATGGGCCGGACTCTCGGTGACCGGCCCGATTGCGCGCACCGTGCGCGACGCGGCTTTGATGCTCGACGCGATGGCCGGCATGATGCCGGGGGATCCGTACGCGGCGCGGCCGCCGGTGCGTCCATTCGTTGAGGAAGTTTCGGCGCATCCGAAAAAACTTCGGCTCGCGCTTGTCAACAAAAGTGCGCTCGGCACGGTGGATGCTGAAACTCTCGGCGCGCTCGAGTCCGCATGCGGCGTGTACCGCGCGATGGGGCATACTATCGAGCCGCTGACGCTCGATCCCGGTGCGATGCTTGGCAAGTATGCGCGCGTGATCGTCGGCGCGTCGGTGTCGGCGCTGAATATCTCAAATCCGGAGCTGCTCGATCCGGTGGCGCGCAGCAGCTACGAATGGGGTAAGAAAATTTCTGCCGCCGACTACATTCGCGCCGTGACCGGCATGCATAACACGTCGCGCGAAATCATCCACGCGCTGATGCCGTACGACGCGATCCTCGCGCCGACGCTCACGCGGCCTGCGGTGCGGCTCGGCACCTTGCCGTCGAATGCGGAGACCGGCGCCGAGGAAATCTACGGCTGGATCGCGTTCACGTTCCCGTTCAATTCAACTGGCCAGCCCGCCATCTCGATTCCCAACGGATTCAGTAAGTCGGGCCTGCCGCTCGCGCTTCAAATCGTCGGACGCCCCGGCGACGAAGCCGGCATCATCGCGCTGGCGGCCGAGTTCGAACGCGCGCGCCCGTGGAAGGAAAAGCATCCGCCGATCTAGGCGTTCGTTTGTACCAAACATGCCGTTGCTTCCGGCGCGACGCTTGAGCATCATAGCGACCCATCGGAGCGCTCGACCCAAAATAGAATTGCGCCCCGATGCGGGAGGCTCATGATGCCGCGCGATGTAGTCGCAACTCTAGATTCGATGATAGCGGAGCGTTCGCTGCTCAAGCATCCGTTCTATCAGGCTTGGACCGCAGGCACGTTGACGCTCGAACGGTTGCAGAACTACGTAGTCGAGTACTATCCGCACGTCGACGCATTCCCGCGCTACCTGAGCGCGATTCATTCGCGATGCGCCGACATCGCCGCCCGCCAGGCGCTTCTCGAGAACCTGATCGAGGAGGAACGCGGCGCGGAAAACCACCCCGAGCTGTGGCTGCGCTTTGCCGAGGCGATTGGCGTCTCACGCGATCGCGTCATGGATTCGACGCGGTCAGCGTCGAGCACCAGCCTGGTCCGCACGTTTACGGAACTCGCAGAAAGCGGGCACGTTGCGAGCGGACTCTCTGCCCTCTACGCCTACGAGTCGCAAATCCCCCGGGTGGCCACTGCGAAGATCGACGGACTAAAGCGCTTCTACGGGATCACCGGCGAGCGCGGACTCGCCTTCTTCACAGTGCACGAGCAGGCCGACGTATGTCATGCGCGGACCGGTGCCGATCTGATCGCGCTACATTGCGCGACCGATCGCGACCGCGAACTCGCAATCGAAGCGGGCGACCGGGCGCTTGGGGCATTGTGGTCATTGCTCGACGCCTGCTGACGCAAGGTCAGCCTGGTACAATTGCGCGCTTGCGAACATCTTACCGCTCTTTGGCGTACATATTGCTATCACTGCGTAATGGAGTGGGGATTATCGAAGCCTGAGAGGGGAGAACCTATGAGTTATATGGCAAAAGTGGCGGGGCTGGTGGCTGGTGTGGTTGTGCTCGGCGTTGCATCGATGCCACAAAACGCGCGCGCCGTAGACCTGTGCGGCGTTACACCGCCGACCCAGCAAACGGCGCTGGCCCGTCCAGTTCCGCTCGGCATTTCGGGCGGTAACATCCACTCGATCATCAGGACGAAAAAAGAGAAGGGCTGCTTCAGCGGAACGCTGGGCTCGATGGTCAAGGACGCGTCGGATAATCTATACATCCTCAGCAATAATCACGTGCTCGCGGACCAGAACAAAGCCAAACCCGGTCAGCTCATCGTGCAGCCCGGCTTGGTCGACGTACAATGTGTGAAGTCGTCGAGCAACGCAGTCGCTACCTTCAGCCGCAGTGTCAGGCTCAAGTTCATGGGCGGCATCAACAAGGTCGACGCAGCCATCGCAGCCGTTGAAGCCGGACAGGTGAGCCCCGAAATTCTTTTTATCGGAGAGACCGCGGGCTCAGTCCTCAGCGACCCAACTTTCGGGACGCCGGTGCAGAAAATGGGTCGCACGACTTGCGTCACAACCGGACAGATAGCTGGGCTCAACGCTAACGTCAAGGTAAACTACTCGGACAAGAAAAAGCCGAAAATAGCTAAATTCGTCGATCAGATCCTCATATCTGGCAGCTCTAAAACCCCTATCTTCAGCGCACCCGGTGACTCCGGATCCCTGATCCTGACGCAAGGCGCCTGCCCACAACCGGTGGCGCTGCTGTTTGCGGCATTCTCTAACGGATTCACGATTGCGAACCCGATTTCCACTGTGCTGACCGCGCTCAACGTCTCGATGGTGGGCTCTTGCACTCCCGTCCTAAGAGCCGACACGGCGTCGCCGGATATCCTGGCTGGTGATATGGGCCTGTCGAAGGAAGCGGTCGCGTCGGCGACCTCGGTCCGGGACCGGCACGAGGACGATCTGATGAGTGTACCGGGCGCGGTCGGCACCGGCATCGGCGCCGGCGATCAGCCCGGCCAAACGGCGATCGAAATTTACGTCAAGACGCTCACGCCCGAGGCAGAAGCCGCGGCGCCGGAAGAGGTCGAAGGCGTGCCGGTGAAGCTGATCGAAAGCGGCGAGGCTGTCGCCTACTGAGCGGAAACGCCCGAGTCAGGGGCGGGCTTCGAGCACCAGGTTGAACGGTGTCGCGGCCGCGCGGCGCACGCGGGAGAAGCCTCCCGCCGCGAGCACCTCGCGCAGGCGCGCTTCCCCTGCTTGCGCGCCCACGCCCAGGCCGACTTCCTGCGACAGCGAGGCGGGCACGCAGATCATCGTGGACGCGGCGTAAAACACGCGGCCGATCGGATTCAGGTTGTCCTCGACGCGATCGTTGCCGAACGGCTCGACCACCATCCAGGTTCCATCTTCGGCGAGAGTGCTTTTCACATGCGCGGCCGCGCCGATCGGATCGCCCATGTCATGCAGGCAGTCGAAGAACGCAACCAGGTCAAAGGTTCCCGGATAATCCTTGGCCGAGGCGCGCTCGAAGCTGACGCGATCGGCGACACCGGCGTCGCGCGCCAGTTCGCGGGCACGGTCTATCGACGGCTGATGATAGTCGAAGCCGAAGAATCGCGACTTCGGGAACGCCTTCGCCATCAGGATCACTGAAGCCCCGTGGCCGCATCCGACGTCTGCGACGCGCGCGCCGCGCTCGAGCTTTTCACGGACGCCGTCGAGCGCCGGAATCCATTCAGAGACCAGATGCATCGCGTAGCTCGGGCGGAAGAAGCGCTCGGTACCGCTGAACAGGCAGGGGGCGTGCTCGTGCCATCCGACGCCGCCGCCGTTGCGAAACGCATTGGCTACTTTGGGCTCATCGCGGATAGTCGCGGCAACAATCTCGTACATCGCCGGAAAGAATGCGGGGCCGTTTTCATCGGCGAGCACGAGGGCTTGCTCAGGCGACATCGAGAAGCGGCCGGACGCAGCGTCGTAGTTGATGTAGCCTGCGGCTGCTTGTGCGGCGGCCCATTCGCGCACGTAACGCTCGACGGTGCCGGTCTTCGCGGCGAGTTCGGCGGGCGTCATCGGTCCGGCGGCGGCAAGAGCTTTGTAAAAGCCGAACTTGTCGCCCAGCAGCACCAGCGCCGAGCCCATCGCAGCTCCGATGTCGCCGAACAATCTGCCGATCAGTTCCTGTAGTTTGTTTTCGTCGATCGCCATAGTTCTCCTTGCCCCCGGCCTGCTTACTGTGTAAGGCCGATGCGCGCGGGCGTCAATGCTTTTGGCCGTGGCCGCGCCGCCTCGACGAACTCCCGCATTAGGATGTAAATTTGGGGTTGTGCCCGAATCGAGTAAGGCGGGCCGCGTGAAACAATGAAATACGCCCAGCTCGTATTGCGAAATCTCTTGCGCAATCTCCGGCGCACGACTCTCACGATCTTCGCGATCGCGCTGGCCGCTTTCACCTACTCGACGCTGGCGAGCCTGCCCTATCTCGCGACGCATCTCATGAGCGGTCCGACCTCCGAGCGCCGGCTGGTCACGATGAACAAGTCGGGATTTTTCTATCCGATGCCGGCCGCGTACCGGCAGAAAATTCAAGCGGTGCCGGGTGTCGAGGCCGTTTCGGCGCTGACATACTTCGGCGGTATCTACCGATCGCCGAGCGATCAACTCGGCATGGCCGTCGATGCGGATGCGGCGGAGACGCTATGGCCGGATTGGGGAATTACACCGGACCGGGCCGCGCGATTCATCCGCACGCGCACCAGCGCCCTGGTGGCGCCGGCGACGATGCACAAATACGGCTGGAAGGTCGGCGACCATATCAATCTTAAAGGGAGCGTGTATCCGGCAGATGTCAGCCTGGTCATCGCCGGCGAACTTGGCGAGCGGGCTCCGCCGGACGCGTTCATTTTTCGACGCGACTATCTGCGGGAAGTTCTCGGCGACGCGGAACGAATCAACGTTTACTACACGATCGTGGAGCGCAAGGAAGAAGTGCCGGCCGCCATCGCGAGCATCGACGAGACCTTTGCCAACTCGTCGGCCGAAACCACCAGCGCGTCCGAGGCGATCTGGATGACCTCCTTCTTCGATCTGAGGACGCTGCTGCTGATACTCAGCGGCGTGGCCGGAGCGGTGGTGTTCGCGATGTCGCTGGTGGCGCTCAACACGATGGTGATGGCGATCCGCGAGCGTCGCAAGGAGATGGCGGTCATGCGGGCGCTGGGCTTCACGCCGTCGATCGTCGCGGCGCTGACGCTGACGGAATCGACGGCGATCGGAATCGCCGGAGGAGTTGCCGGATGCGCCACCGCTTACGCGATGGCGAAGCTGCTGCCCTTTTCAATTCTGCCGCTCGGCCCGGTGGACCTGTTTTCATTACTCCCGCCGGCAGTCCTCGCGCGCGCGCTGGGTCTGGCAGTTTTGATCGGAGTTGTGGCGGGCGCGATACCTATAGCAGGCTTCGCGCGCCGCGGAATCGTCGAGAGCCTGCGCGCGGTCGGCTGACGATTTCAGCGAGGCCGAAGCTCGAAGGCCTCGGCGAGCAGCTCGTGCGAGCGCATCCGTGCCTGATGATTGTGGACGACAGTCACGAGCATCACTTCGTCGAGGTGCAGGACGCTCGCGATGTCGACCAGCGTATCGTGCACGTGGCTGGGCGTCCCAATGATCGCGCGCGGCCATTCGCCGGTCTCGCGCATCATCACGTCGGCGGGCAATGGGCCGGGTCCCAGTTCGGCGAGCGCTTGCTCAGGTGTGGGGATCGGACCGCGGTCGCCGGTGCGCGCGCGTCGCACGAACAATCGCACGCTCGAGGCCATGCGCTCTGCTTCGGTGCCGGTCGGTGCGCAGATCGCGCCGATGCCAAGAATTGCGAGCGGCGCGGACAGTTCGTTCGACGGCTTGAAGTGAGCGCGATAGTGCTCGATCGCGGCGCGCGTGTGAGTGGGATCGATGAAGTGTGCGAAGGCGTAGGGCAGTCCGAGCTGCGCCGCCGCCGCCGCGCTCCACATGCTCGAGCCGAGCAGCCAGACCTCCGGGCAGCCGGGCATCGCAGGCGAGAGCTCGATGCGGCTGAAGGCGTGATCTGGGCGGAAGCCGGCATGCAGGAAAGCAATCAGCTCGACGAGCTGTCTCGGGAAGTCGTCCTCGGGCGGCTGGGCGCTGCGATCGCGGCGTAGAGCGAATGAATCGAGCGGGCTGCCGCCGGGCGCGCGGCCGATGCCGAGATCGATGCGGCCGGGATAGAGCGCGTGCAGCACGCGAAACGTCTCTGCCACTTTCATCGGACTGTAATGCGGAAGCATCACGCCGCCAGAGCCGACGCGGACGTGCGAAGTCTCGGCGCCGACGCGTGCGATGAGGACCTCGGGCGCGGGGCTGGCGAAGGCGCCGGTCGCGTGATGCTCGGCGATCCAGTAGCGCTCATAGCCGAGGCGATCGGCGAGCCGCGCAAGCTCGATAGTGTTGCGAAAAGCGTCGGCAGTAGTGAATCCGGCAGGGACGGGGCACTGGTCGATGATCGAAAGTTTCATGCGGTGCTTACAGCGTCATATTGCTTGCGAGAAGAGAACGATTCCAGACCAACGCTCTGGTAAATCCACTGCGCATTGGCGAGAATCCGCGTGTGAGTCCCAGCCTGCGGGTTGGCGGCACAACACTCTACACGGAGGACCAATCATCATGAGTTGGGATTTTGAAACCGAGCCCGAGTTCCAGAAGGAGCTCGACTGGATCGAACAATTTGTGAAGGAGGAAGTCGAGCCGCTCGAGTTCGTGCTCGACTGTCATCCGTATGACGTGCGTAATCCGAAACGCAACGCGCTGGTGCGGCCGTTGCAGGCCGAAGTGAAAAAGCGAAAGTTGTGGGCCTGCCATCTCGGGCCGGAGCTGGGCGGGCAAGGATACGGGCAGGTCAAGCTCGGGCTGATGAACGAAATTCTCGGGCGCGCGACCTATGCGCCGATCGTGTTCGGATGTCAGGCGCCTGATTCGGGCAATGCGGAGATCCTGGCGCACTACGGGACGCCCGAGCAGAAGAAGAAATACCTGCAGCCGCTGCTCGACAACGAAATCGTGTCGGCGTTCTCGATGACCGAGCCGCAGGGCGGCGCCGACCCCAAGGTGTTCAAGACTCACGCCGAGCTCAAGGGCGACAATTGGGTGATCAATGGCGAGAAATGGTTCTCGTCGAACGCGCACCTGGCGTCGTTTCTGATCGTGATGGTGGTCACGGATCCGGATGCCAAGGAATACAACCGCATGTCGATGTTTATCGTGCCGAAGGAAACTCCCGGCGTGAACATCCTGAAGAACCTGGGCGTCGGCACGCATGAGCGCGGTGGCAGTCACGCGTACATCCGCTACGAAGACGTCCACGTACCCAAGGACCATATGCTCGGGCCGCGCGGCGGTGCATTCGTCGTGGCGCAGACGCGGCTCGGCGGAGGCAGGATACATCACGCGATGCGGACCATTGGGCAAGTGCGCAAAGCGTTCGACATGATGTGCGAGCGGGTGCTGTCGCGCACGACGCAGGGCTCGCGGCTGGGGGACAAGCAGATGGTGCAGGAAAAGATCGCGGACTCGTGGATGGAGATCGAACAATTCAGGCTGTTGGTGTTGCGCACGGCGTGGAAGATCGATCGCTACAAGGACTATCTCAAGGTGCGCAAAGATATCGCGGCGGTGAAAGCGCTGATGCCCAAGGTGTTCCACGACGTCGCGGCCCGGGCGCTACATCTGCACGGCTCGCTCGGCGCGACCGGCGAGATGCCGTTCGTCGAGCAGGTGATCCAGAGCTTCCACATGGGACTGGCCGACGGTCCCACCGAGGTCCACAAGATAACGCTCGCGCGCCAGGTGTTGCGCGACTACAAGGCGACCGACGGTTTGTTCCCGACACAGCACATCCCGCGGCTGCGCGAGGCGGCGATCAAGAAGTATGCGGACCGGATCGAACTGGAGGTGGCGAATCAATAAAGGGCGGTAAGACTTACAGACCGCGCTCGCGTACCGACTAGAATGAACTCTTTCGGCACGCAGTAAATTCTACAGGTCGATCTGCGCGGATCGTCTGAAATTCTCCTGCGGTTCGTTTGGGCATGGAACGTGCTCATTCGATCCTGTGGAGGCAGACGATCATGGCCAAGATGTTTTTTTCCCTCAGCTTCTGGATGGCGGTCGTGCTCTTCATCGCGCTCACCTATGCGCTCGGTTCTGCAATCGGCGCAGATTGCTCAGGCTCGAACTGCGGCGATCAACAATCCGCCTTGGCGTCATCGGCGTTACACGACCAAAGTCGAAGTCTTGAAAGTAACCTGGGCGCCGGCGATTTTGTTTCAAGCGACAGATGTGCGCCGCAAACGATACAGCGTCGAAACGACCTATCATTCCAACAATTCGCGAATCTCCAAGCTGGGGAGATGACCTACGCTCCAGGGCTTTCGTTTTCGATGACGCAGTATCCCGAGCGTGTGACGGTTTGTCCGGGCCCGATCGAGATTCCTGCGCACTATTAAAAACCTCAAACGCGATTGACTGGCGCTCAGTCGGGGCGCGACGTGAAGTTGCGTCAGTTGCATTATGAAACCCGACTCGGCTAGAACCGTGAGAGTTCTTCATTGTGTGCGTTGCAAACGAAAACTCAGGAGAGGAAGACCATGCAGACGATCAAGTTTGACGATATACCGACGCTCACGGCCAAGATCGGCAAGGAGTTCGGTCCCTGGAGCGAGCCGATCCACGTGACGCAGGAAAAAATCAATCAGTTCGCCGACGTGACCGGCGACCATCAGTGGATTCATATCGATATCGAGCGCTGCAAAAAGGAAAGCCCGTTCGGCGGACCGGTCGCGCACGGATTTCTGACGCTCAGCCTGCTGCCGGCGTTCAAGAGCAAAGAGGAATACACCATCACGGGATTTCGCAACGTCGTGAACTACGGCGCCAACAAGCTGCGCTTCGTCGCGCCGGTGCCGGCCGGCGCCAGCGTCTACTCGCGCTCGCGGCTCACGGCGGTCGAGCAGAGGCCGATGGGCACGATGCTCACGCGCGAGACGGAAATCCAGGTCGTCGGCCAGCAAAAGCCGGCGGTGGTTTACGAAGCGTTGATGCTGTTCGTGAAGTAGGAGTTGGAGATGGCGTACGAGCAGATCATTTACGAGGTCGCGGAGAATATCGCGACCATCACGCTCAACCGGCCGGAGAAGCTCAACGCCTTCACCGGCATCATGATGAACGAGATGCTCGACGCGTTCGACCAGGCCGACGGGGACGACAACGTGCGCGCGATAATCGTGACCGGCGCAGGGCGGGCGTTTTGCGCGGGTGCGGACCTCTCGGCGGGGCCGCGCACGTTCGACTCGTCGCGCGAGGATCGCCCTGACCGCAAAGCCGCGATCAGGGCCGACGGCACGGTGGATTGGAGCAACGACGCCGTTCGCGACGGCGGCGGGCGGCTGACGC
>JBOHWI010000098.1:0-7727 GCA_050736675.1 Binatus sp. (SeqCode) | reverse complement strand
GAAGGGAAGCTCGCGTCGGCGCACGTGCGCGATCTGCTCGGCGGCATCACGTGCGAGATTCGCGCAAAACAATTTCTCAACGCAGCCGGCCCGTGGGTCGACGACATCCGGCGCATGGACGATCCGTCTTCGCAGCCGTGCGTGCGACCGACCAAGGGTGTGCATCTGGTGTTCGCGCGGACGGCGCTGCCGGTGCGCGAATCGCTCGTGCTCGCCGACGAGCGGAGGCGAATCGTATTCGTGATGCCGCATGACCGCTACGTGCTGGTGGGCACCACCGACACCGATTTCACCGGAGATCCCGCAAGCGTCAGGACGGAAATTGCCGATGTCGAATATCTGCTCGCGGTACTTGCGGAGAGTCTGCCGGGAATCAAACTGACGAACGCCGACGTGGCGACGAGCTTTGCGGGACTGCGCGCGCTCGTCAGAGAGAAGGACGGCTCGTCGCCGTCGTCAGTGCCGCGCGAGCAAGTGATACTCGAGAGCGCGTCACGGTTGATAACGGTGGCGGGCGGCAAGTTCACGACGCATCGCGAGATCGCGCAACAAGTCGTCAATCTGGTGATGAAGAGGCTGAGGCGTCCGGCGGGAATTTGTCCGACACTCACGACTCCATTTCCCGGTGCGCGGCCGCTTGACGCAGGGGAAGGCGCGGTGATGCGAACTATCCCGGCCGCATCGGCGGAGATTCTCACGGCACGCTACGGAACGCGCGCACCGATTGTCGCGCGGATAGCATCGCGACGGCCCGAGCTGGCGCAGCCATTGTCGCGCGGCTGTCCCGCTCTGGGAGCCGAAGTCGTCAACGCCGTCGCCAACGAGATGGCGCATTCAGTGGGCGATTTCCTGATTCGGCGCACGTCGTTGTCGTGGCGCGCGCCGGTCGAGGCGGAGGCGGCGGCGCCTGCCGTGGCGCGAATCATGGCGGCAGAGCTCGGATGGGATCGGGCGCGGGAGGAGGCCGAGATCGCGGGCTTTACGCATGAGCAGCAGAGCAGGCGCGTCGTCGCGTGACGCGTGATGGCCACGAAACGCGAATCGATCGCAGAGATTAAGAAGCGCGCGGGCCGAGTCGCGCGCGCGCTGGCGAAGCTGTATCCAGCGGCGCGCATCAGCCTTGATTTCGAGACGCCGTGGCAATGCCTGGCCGCGACGATCCTGTCGGCGCAGTCCACGGACGCGGGCGTCAATCGCGTGACGCCGCAGCTCTTTCGCGAGTATCCCGACGCGCGCGCGATGGCGGCGGCCGATCCGCGGCACGTCGAGGAGGTAATCGTCAGGACAGGATTCTTTCGGCAGAAGACGCGCGCGCTGATGGGTGCCGCGCGGAAGATCGTCGAGGATTACGGCGGCGAGGTTCCGTCCGAGATGAACGCGCTCGTGAAAATTCCGGGCGTCGGGCGCAAGACCGCGAACGTTATCCTCGGGCATATCTTCGGCAAGCCCGGGTTCGTGGTCGATACGCACGTGCGGCGGCTGACGTATCGATTGGGGTTCACGAAGAACACCGAGCCGGAGAAGATCGAAATCGACATGCAGAACATATTGCCGCCAAAGGACTGGACCCCATTCTCGATGCGGCTGATTCTGCACGGTCGTCAGATTTGCATCGCGCGCAATCCACAGTGCGAGATCTGTGCGATCGCGCGCGATTGCCCGAGGATTGGTCTGGGGAAGTCTCCTCGAAAAGCTAGCCCCTCTCAATCCGGTTAGGGACGATCAATCGCTATGTCGATTGCGTTTGCTTTGGCGATGTTGCCGAGCCATTCGGCGCTGGGTTTAGCCGTTCGCACCTGGGTGTTGCGATCGACGGCGACAATTCCAAACGTTGGGCGGTAGCCGGAGTTCCATTCGAAGTTGTCGAGCAGCGACCAGTAGTAGTAGCCGCGAACGTCGATACCGGCGCGGATGCATCGCGCGACGCCGTTCAGCGCGCGGCGCACGTACTCGACGCGGCGCTCGTCCTGGTCGGTGCCGATCCCGTTCTCGGTGACGATTACCGGCACCTTCGCGACCGCGCTGGCCTGACGGATGGTCGCTTCGAGCGCCTCGGGCCAGAACTCGTAATGCATCTGCGTCGTCTCGATGCCGGCCTCCGGGCGCAGCGTGCCGTCGGCGCCGATGCGGTTGCGCGTGTAGGTCTGCACGCCGACGAAATCGTCCCCGCGCGCAGCTTCGTAGAAGATGTCCTGGCATTCGGCCTTGATGCGGTCGCGGCGCTGCTCGCCGCCGGGCACGGCCTGCAGGTCGCCCAGCGCGAGAGTTATGCCGACAGGATATTTGCCGCGCGACGACTTCAGCGCGGCTGCGGCTAGCCGGTGAGCCTCGAGCATCGTGTCGCGCGCCTTCATCTGATCGCACATCAGGTATGGCGCGAAGCGTTTCGGATCGGCGCCGATGCGGCGCGCCGCGTCCGTCAGCCACGGGAGGTGCGACGGGTCGAGCTTCAGCGGCAGCGTGCCGATCAGATACTGGTAGGCGCCGAGGTTGGCCTCGTTGATCGTGCACGCGACGCCGATCAGATCGCCGAGAGACGCGCCCGCGCGCTCGCAGTAGCGTGCGAACAGCTCGGCGGTTTTCCTGTCTGCCCATCCGCCGTCGCCCGTGACCCATCGCGGCGAAGTGAAATGATGAAAGGTTACGACCGGCGTGATCTTGTGCTCGTGACAGCATGCGAGCACGCGACGGTAATGGTCGAGTGCTGCGCGCGAGAACTCGCCGGGCTCGGGCTCGACGCGAGCCCATTCTACGGAGAAGCGGTACGCATTGAAGCCGAGCCGCGCCAGCATCGCGATGTCGTCGGCGTAGCGATGGTACTGATCGCATGCGTCGCCCGACGGCTCGATGAACGGCGACCCGGGCGTGTGCTCGAGGAGCCAGTAGTCGCAGTTGACGTTGTTGCCCTCGACCTGGTGCGCGGCCGTGGCGGTTCCCCATTGAAAGTGGTCGGGAAAAGTGAAGCGTTCGGTTGCCATCGCGACGTATCCTCAGCGTGAAAGATTGCCGACGCTAGCGCGAAAGGCGCATCTGCGCCAACGTATTTGAACATCGGGCGCGAAATGCAATAATTTTTTTTCCACTACCCCCGTCCAGCGCGTCACGTGAGCGAAAAGTGAAAATCCGGATCGAGGACATAACGGCGGATGCCAAAGAGATGGCGTTTGCCGAGCCGGAGCAGGAAATTAATCGTATCCTGGGGCAGGGCCCCATCCGCGAATATCACCTGGAAGGACCGGTGGAAGTGTCGGTATCGTTTTACCGTGCGGGCACCGAGTTGTTCTTCGCCGGCGAGCTGAAGACGCGCACCGGCGCCGTGTGTGCGCGATGCGCCGAGGATTTCGACGCCGCCGGAGCTCGCCCGTTTCGCTTTGTGCTGTCGCCCAAGTCGATCGGCTACGACGACGACAATCTTCGCGCCGAAGACCTGGAATTCTCGCTCTACGAGGGCGACGAGGTGGACCTTAGCCCTCTTATCCGCGAGCAGGTCCTGCTCGCGCTGCCGACGCGTCCGCTGTGCCGCGAGGATTGCCGCGGCCTGTGCCCGCATTGCGGCGTGAATCTGAATCGCGCCGGCTGCGAATGCCGCGTCGAAACCTTCGATCCGCGCCTGGAAGCCCTCCGGTCGCTTAAACTGCCGCGCACCTGATAAGCTCAACCTCAACATTAGGAAGTAATTCGCCATGCAAGCACCCAAACGCCGTACCTCGCATTCGAAGAAAAATATGCGCCGCGCGCATGATGCCCTCCGCGCCGTCAATCCCGGCATCTGCGCGTCGTGCGGCGAGCCCGTCATGCCGCATCGCATCTGCCGCCATTGCGGCGCCTACCGCGGCCGCCAGCTCGCCGAGACCAAGGAATAGGCGCGGCGGGGCACGACCGTGAAAATCGCGCTCGACGCGATGGGCGGCGATCTCGCCCCCAAGGCGACCGTTGAGGGCGCCGTCCTGGCCGCCCGCGACTTCGGTATCGAGGTCGTGATGGTCGGCGACGGCGAGATCCTTGCCCGCGAGCTGGCCGACCACGACGCCGCCAATCTGCCGATCCGAATCGAACATGCGCCGGAAGTCGTCCTGATGGACGACGCGCCGCTCGAGTCGGTTCTATCCAAGCCGCGCTCGTCGATTCACGTCGGACTCGATCTCGTCAAGCGCGGTGACGCCAGCGCCTTTGTCAGCGCCGGCAATTCCGGTGCGGTGATGACGGCGTCGATGATGATTCTCGGCAATCTTACCAACGTCGATCGGCCGGCGATCGCGTCTCTGGTGCCGACCAGCGAGGGCTTCAGCCTGCTAATCGACGCCGGTGCGAATACCGACGTGAAGCCGATCAACCTCGTGCAATTCGCCGTGATGGGCAGCGTGTACTGGCGCTACGTGCGCAACGTCTCGCGCCCTCGCGTCGGGATTCTCTCCAATGGCGAGGAGAGCTCGAAGGGCACCGACATCACACGTGCCGCGGCGGCGATGCTCGAGCAACTGCCCACCTACGTGCATTACATCGGGTACGTCGAAGGGCGCGACATCAACCGCGCCAAGGTGGATGTGGTCGTCACTGACGGCTTCACGGGCAACGTGGCGCTCAAGACGATGGAAGGGTTCTCGTCGTTCCTGCTCGGCAGCCTGCGCGAAGTGTTCGGCGGAAGCTGGCGCGCGCGGCTGGCGTATCTGCTGGTGCGCAAGAATCTCAGCGCGATGCGCGAGCGGCTCGACCCGTCGGAATACGGCGGCGCACCGCTGCTCGGGGTCAGCGGAGTGTCGATCATCGCGCACGGCTCGTCGAATCCCAAGGCGATTCGCAATGCGATTCGAGCTGCGGCCAACGAACAACTGGTCCATCACGTGAACGCCGAGATTCTGGAGATTCTCGCAAAGACTCAGCCGGTCGGGCCGGTCAAGCCGGCCGCCGGCAAGGGAATTCGGGCGTTGTTCGGCAAGATGCGCGAACGCCTGCATCGCCGCGACAAGGAAGGCGAAGCTGCCAAGCGCGAGGAGTTGCATCCGGCGCCGCCCGGCGAGCCGATGCCGGAGCACGCCGCGGAAATTCAGGTCGATCCCAAGATTGAACGCGCCAACTACGAATCAACGCATACCAGATCGCACGGCAGTGGTTCTCTCAAGAATGAAGCGCAGGTCGAACCCGTTAAAATCGCGCCGGCAGCGTCGACCAACGGCACGGCGACCGCCGACAAGGCGCACAAATCGGGCGAGTTGCACAAGTCGGGCGAGTTGCATGCGCAGGACGAATCGGACGCGGGCGCCCATTCGCCGGATGCTCCGAAGAGCGATTCGTGAAGCGTGGGCGATAGATGAAGTTGGCGTTTCTCTTTCCCGGGCAGGGCTCGCAGCGCGTCGGGATGGGCAAGGAACTCGCCGACAACTTCGAGGTTGCGCGCGCGACATTCCAGGAAGCCGACGACGCGCTTGGGTTTCCGCTTTCCAGACTTTGCTTCGAAGGCCCGGAAGATGAGCTGCGGCTGACTGCCAACACCCAGCCCGCGATCGTGACCGCGTCGATTGCGGCGCTGCGCGTCTATCGCAAGGAAATCGGCGGCGAGCCGGAAATCGCGGCGGGCCACAGTCTGGGCGAGTACAGCGCGCTGGTCGCGGCCGGTGCGATCGAATTTGCCGACGCGGTGCGCGCGGTGCGCGAGCGTGGACGCCTGATGCAGGTAGCCGTCCCGCCGGGGCAGGGCGCGATGGCGGCGCTTATAGGCCTCGAATTGCAGCAGGTACAGGAAATCTGCGCGGAAGTCACCGGCGACGGCAAGCTGGCCGTGCCGGCGAATCTCAATGCTCCGGGGCAGATCGTTATTGCCGGGCATGCGGCGCCGGTCCGCCGCGCGCTCGAGATCGCCAGGGAGCGGGGCGCCGCGATGTCGGTGGAATTGAAGGTTAGTGCGCCGTTTCATTGTCCGCTGATGCAGCCTGCGCGCGACGGGATGGAACCGGTTCTGCGCAAACTCCAAGTCGGCGCCTTCAAGTTTGGCGTGATCGCGAACGTCACGGCTGAGGTAAATCGCGCTCCTGCCCGCGTCGTGCCGCTGTTGCTCGAACAGATAACCGCGCCGGTGCGATGGGAGGAATCGATGGGCGTCGTCGCGCGTAGCGGCGTCACCGACGCGCTCGAATTCGGTTGCGGCCGGGTGCTGATGGGCATGATGCGCCGGATGTACCGGACTATTCGCGTGCGCCAGCTCGAGGATCTCGCGTCGTTGAAGGCGATCTCGCAGCCCGCTCCCGCCGCCAAGGCATGAGGTCCGCCTTGCGTCCGCTCCTTTCAGTCCCTATGCTGCCCTGATAATTTAATCCCGAACCCTTCGCCGCTACCGCTGAACTTACAGGCAGGGGACGATGCTGGAATATTGATTGGCGGCCTAACCACGGCTCGCTGCCAGGAGGAACGAGAGCACGATGGCTCAAGACATCGAAACCAAGGTTCGCGAGAAGATCAGCGAGCAACTGGGTGTGGCCGCCGACGAAGTAACTCCGGAAGCTTCGTTTATCGAGGACCTCGGCGCCGATTCGCTCGACATCGTCGAGCTGGTGATGGCGCTCGAGGAGGAGTTCAACATCGAAATCTCCGACGAGGACGCCGAGAAGATCCGCACCGTCAAGGACGTCGTCACCTATATCGAGGCTCACAAGAGCTGAAGCCGCACGACTCACAACCAGCTCGTAACCGATCGCCCGGACCGCGTAGCCTGACCGGCCGCGCCCGGAGCTGATCCATGCGATGCCCATTCTGCCGTAATCGCAAAAACCGAGTCGTCGATTCGAGGATGTCGAACGACGGCATGATGATTCGGCGCCGCCGCGCCTGCGCTTCATGCAAGCGGCGCTTCACGACCTACGAGCGGGTCGGGGAGGCGGTGCCGATGGTCGTCAAGAAAGACGGCCGCCGGGAACCGTTTGACCGGGCCAAGATTGTCGCGGGTCTCAAACGCGCCTGCGAAAAACGGCCGGTCTCGATGGAAACGATCGAGCAAATCGCCAACAACATCGAGAACATGATGGCCGAGCAGGGCGAGCGCGAGGTCGCCAGCAACGCGATCGGCGCCGCGGTGATGAACGAACTGCACAAGATCGACCAGGTTGCGTATGTGCGCTTCGCGTCGGTCTATCGTTCGTTCAAAGACATCGACGAGTTCATGCACGAGCTGGAAGATCTTATCAACCAACGCAAGCATGCGCCCGCATCGCGCGCCGCCGGTGGCAAGAAAGGCGACGGCGGCTCCTGATTCTGCTCCGGCCCGGGACCAGCGCTTCATGTGGCAGGCGCTCGCGCTCGCGCGCGAGCAGCTCGGGCTGACCAGTCCAAATCCATCGGTAGGATGCGTGATCGCACGCGACGACAAGGTCGTCGGGCGGGGCGTAACAGGCATCGGCGGGCGTCCGCACGGTGAAGCGCAGGCGCTGGCGGATGCGGGCGTGCGTGCTCGCGACGCGACGGCGTACGTCTCGTTCGAGCCGTGCGCTCATTTCGGACAAACGCCGCCATGCGCGAACGCGCTGGCGGAGGCGGGCATCAAGCGCGTGGTCATCGGCTGCGTCGATCCCGACCCGCGCGTCGCGGGTCGAGGAATCGCAATCCTCAAGCGCGCGAAGATCGACCTCACGGTTGGGGTGCTCGAAGACGCAGCACTGCGCCTGAACGAAGGGTTCATCACGCGAGTGTCGCGTGGGCGGCCGCTCGGAATACTCAAGCTCGCGACGTCTATGGACGGG
>JBOHWI010000097.1:0-2355 GCA_050736675.1 Binatus sp. (SeqCode) | reverse complement strand
CCCTCGCCCTTATCGACCAGCCAAGCCGCTTTGTACGTCAGTAGCCGCATCGCTTCGATTTGGATGGCCATGTCGGCCATCATGAACTGAATCGCCTGGAAGTTCGCGATCGGCTGCCCAAACGCGTTGCGCTGCTTCGAGTATTTCAGGCACTCGTCGAGCGCGCGCTGCGCAATCCCGATCGCGATCGCGCCGATCTCCGGCCGGCTGTGATCGAACGTCGCCATCGCGTACTTGAAGCCTTCGCCCTCGCGCCCGACCAGCGCGCTCGCCGGAATCCGCACGTCCTCGTAAAAAATCTCGCCGGTATCGGCCGCGCGCTGCCCGAGCTTGCCATGCATCCGGTTGCGCGTGATTCCCGGCACACTCGACGGAAACACGAAGCACGAGATGCCCTTGTGCTTGAGCCGCTTGTCCGACGTCGCGAACGTAACGTACCAGTCCGCGCGCGAGCCGTTCGAGATGAAGTGCTTGGTGCCGTTGAGGATATACTCGTCGCCTTCGCGCCGGTACGTCGTGCTCATCGCGGCGACGTCCGATCCCGCGCCCGGCTCCGTGATCGCGAACGCGCAGAACGTCAACTTCTTCACCAACTGCCCGAGGTAGGTCTTCTTCTGCGAATCGTTGCCCGCGATCAGAATCGGCAGCGTCGCCAGGTCGTTGGCGCCCACGGCGTTCGAGATTCCGGCGCATCCGTAGTTCAGCTCCTCGACGATCAGGCTGGTGTCGAGCACGCCGAGTCCCGGCCCGCCCAGCTCCTTCGGCACGCCAAAATTCATCAGCCCTGCCGCGAACGCTTTCTCGCACACGTCCACCGGAAAAATTTCTTTCTCGTCGTATTCGCGCGCGCGCGGAATTATTTCCTGCTCGGCGAACTTGTGCGCCAGCTCTTTCAGCTCGCGCTGTTCGTCGGTCAAATCAAAACCAAGCATCGTGGTATTCTCCCGTGATCGATTCGTCGCAACTTGGTGTTAATCGACCGCGCGATGCAATGAAAGAGGCGCCGCACCGCGCGTCGATTCGCCTTGAAAAACCGCGCGCATGTCGATACGAGGGTAGATGAGTTTGAAATCCCAAGGAGACCCACAATGCCGATTACTGTGATTGCGAAACTGAAAGTGCAGCCCGGCAAGGAAGCCGAGTTCGAAGCGGCCGGCAAGGAAATGATCGCGACGGTGAAAACTTCCGAGCCCGGCACCCTCGCCTACGTCCTCCACAAGAACACCAAGGACCCGACCGAGTTCACCTACTACGAGGTTTACCAGGACCAGGCCGCGCTCGACGCGCACGGCAAGACCGATCACATGCGAGCATTCGGCGGAAAAATCGGCGGCCTGCTCGCCGGCCGCCCCGAAATTGCGATACTCGCAGAGGTCGCCCGCAAATAGCTTATCCGCGATCGCCCTTCCCACTCTGATCCCTCGCCCGTTATTTCACGGGAGAGGTTAGGTGAGGGTTCTGCGAATCGAGAGAAATGCAAACTTTGGCGATGGTACGGAGCGATTCGACAATTTTATTACCTAAAGCAATAGTTTAGATATTGCCGATGCCTTCCACCCTCGCAATCCTCGGCGGCCAGCCTCTTCGCACCCGCCCGTTCCCAACTTGGCCCGTCTTCGACGCCCGCGAACGCGCCCAGCTCGAAGACGTCCTCACTTCGCAAAGCTGGGGCGGCTATCCCAGCCCCAATCGCAAGGCCGCCGAGTTCGCCGCCGCCTTCGCCGCATATCAGGGCGCCCGCTTCGCCATTCCGACCACGTCCGGCACCAGCGCGCTCGAGGTCGCGCTCAAGGCGCTCGGCATCGGCGCCGGCGACGAGGTCATCGTCCCCGCTATCACTTTCGCCGCGACGCCCTACGCCGCCGTCGCATGCATGGCGCGTCCGGTCTTCGCCGACGTCAGCGCCGCCAACGCATGCATCGATCCCGAATCGGTCGAACGCCTGATCACACGGCGCACGAAAGCGATGATTCCCGTCCATTACGGCGCATCGCTCGCCGACCTTGATGCGCTCGCGGAAATTTCGCGCGCGCGTTCGATCCCGATCATCGAAGATTGTGCGCACGTTCCGGGCGCTCGATTCCGCGAACGCGGCGTCGGCACTCACGGCGCGCTCGGATGCTTCAGCTTTCAATCGTCGAAGCCGATGACCGCGGGCGAAGGCGGGACGATCACGACCGACGATCCCGACCTCGAGCAGCGATGCCAGTCGCTGATCAACTGCGGACGCCGCCGCCCCGGCGACGATTTCGAGGGTCCGCTGATGGGCGCGAATTACCGGATGACGGAATGGCAATGCGGCATTCTGCTCGCGCAACTCGCGCGGCTGCCCGAGCAGATCGAGCACAAGAGCCG
>JBOHWI010000096.1:0-2534 GCA_050736675.1 Binatus sp. (SeqCode) | reverse complement strand
GGTACTCTCCAAGCGCGACACCTCGAAGCCCGATCGCGGCGTGGTCAAGTTTCGCACCACCGGCCACAATCAACGCGGCGACAAGGTGCTCGAGTACGAGCGCCCCGTCCTGATTCGCAAGCGCAATCCCGCGTAGGAGAGATACGATGCCGCTAGTTACGCCTGAGCATGAATTTATCCGGCGCTCGGTCCGCGAGTTCGTCGAGGCCGAGGTCAAGCCCATTGCCAACGACCTCGATCGCAACAATCAAGAAATCCCCGAAAAGATCCTCAAGCAGATGGCCGAGCTCGGCTACTTCGGCGTGATCTTTCCCGCCGAAGAAGGCGGCATGGGCCTCGACTACATCTCGATGGCGATCGTCACCGAAGAGCTCTCCCGCGGATGGCTCAGCGTCGGCTCCGTGATGACCCGCAATATCATCACCGGCACTCTCATCAGCGCCAACGGCACGCCCGAGCAGAAAAAGAAATTCCTGGCCCCGATCGCGCGCGGCGAGATCCTCACCGCCGCCGCCTTCACTGAGCCCGATTCGGGCAGCGACACGGCGTCGTTCAAGACGCGCGCGGTGAAGGAGGGCGACGGCTATCTGATCAAGGGCGCGAAGATGTGGTGTACGTTCGCCAATCGCGCGCACATGCTCACCGTCATGACGCGCACCGATCCCGACATCTCGAAACGGCACAAGGGTCTGTCGCTGATCCTCTTCGAGAAGAATCCCGGCGACGACTTCATGCCGCCGACTCTCACCGGCTCGCCGATTCCGACCATCGGCTACCACGGGATGCGTAGTTATGCGCTCCAGTTCGACGACGCGTTCGCGCCCAAGGCGAACCTGATTGGCGGCGTCGAGGGGCGCGGATTCTACCAGTTGATGGCGAGTTACGAGGCGGCGCGAATCCAGACTGCCGCGCGCGGCGTCGGCGTCGCGCAGGCGGCCTTCGAATGCGCCGTGAAATACGCAAAAGACCGCAAGCAGTTCGGCCAGCCGATCGGCGACTTCCAGGTGATTCGGCACAAGCTCGCGCACATGGCGGTCGAAATCGAAGCGGCGCGCCAGCTTTGCTACTTCGCCGCCGCCGAAAAAGATACCGGCAAGCGATGCGACTACGAGGCCGGCCTCGCCAAGGCCTTCGCCGCCGAGATGGCCGAGCGGGTCACGCGCGAGGCGATGCAGGTGCACGGCGGCTACGGCTACTCGATGGAGTTCGAGGCGCAGCGCTTCTGGCGCGACGCGCGCGTGCTCTCGATTTTCGAGGGCACCAGCGAAATCCAGTACGAGGTCATCGGCCGGCGAATCATGGAGCAGAACTGAACGTGAGCATCACCAGCAACGGCAGCTACTTCGAGGATTTCACGCTCGGCGATACGCTCGTCCATCAGCGCGGCCGCACCATCACCGAGGCCGACAATCACAACTTCACCTCGCTGGTGATGAACACGGCGGAGCTGCACTACAACCAGGATTTGATCGACAAAAATCCCGGCGCCTACGTCGGCGGCAAGCTGCTGGTGTACGGCGGGGTCGTGCTGGCGTTCACGGTGGGCCTCGCGTCGGAGGACACCAGCGAGAACGCGATCGCCGAAGTCGAGATGGACAACGGCAAGCATACCAATCCGGTCTTTCACGGCGACACGATCTACGCCGAGTCCACCGTGCTCGAAAAGCGCGACGCCGACCGCCCCGACGCGGGTCTGGTGAAGTTCAAATTGATCGGCAAAAAACCCGACGGCACAGTCGTCGTCGAAATCGACCGCACCGTCCTGATCAAACGCAAGAGTCACTACCTGCGGGCATGAATAAAAGCGCTGTCTTAACCGTGTGCCGTTTGACGGATGATGTAAGACGTACTAAAGTCCCACGGTGATTAGGTCGTTCCGATGCAAGGACACGGAGGCGCTCTTCAACCGCCGGCGCGGTACGCGCTTTCAGGGCATCGAGATCGCCGCACGCCGCAAGCTCACAATGTTGAACAACGCACGATCGCTGCTGGATTTGAGGGTTCCTCCCGGCAATCGCCTGGAGGAGCTCCGCGGCAATCGAGCGGGTCAGCACAGTATCCGGATTAACGATCAATGGCGGCTCTGTTTCACATGGCGCGAGCGCGACCCTTTTGACGTGGAGATCGTGGATTACCACTAGGAGGCAGGACCATGAGCCGCGCAAAAAAATTGCCGCCGATTCATCCGGGCGAGATTCTGCTCGAGGAATTTCTCAAGCCGCTCGGCATGAGCATGAACCGGCTCGCGGAAGAGTTGCACGTTCCGGCCAATCGAATCACGCAGATCGTGGAGGGCCGGCGCGGTGTCACGGGCGAGACGGCGCTTAGACTTGCGCGATACTTTGGCACCTCTCCGGAATTCTGGCTTGGCATGCAGAAGGACTATGATTTGCAAGTTGCGCAAGATCGGTTCGAGGCGGAGGTTCGGCGCCAGGTCCAGCCCCGTAACAAGGCGGCTTGAAAGGCGGTTGGGATGTTCGGCCTCGCGCGCACGGCACAATTTTGTCATCCTGACTAAAGGAGTTCAGCGAGGG
>JBOHWI010000095.1:0-4222 GCA_050736675.1 Binatus sp. (SeqCode) | reverse complement strand
AGCTTCCCTTCGCTCGCGCCGAAACTCTCGACTGCCGTGTAATTCGCGACCGCCGCGCCGTGCAAATCCGCGTCGAGCACGTTCTCGAAGGTGACGCGCGCGTCGTCGGCCCACGCGTCGAAGTACATCGCGCCGCCGGTCAACCCCTCGCGGCCCAGCGCGGGCTCGGTCTCCCGCACCTCGGATGCGTTCAGACTCGAGTGCCATTCCTTGAACGGCACCAGCGCGAACATATCGTACAGCGTCAGCCCCATCGCCATCGTGAATCGATTGAAGCCGCGACGCCGATACACGGGAAACAAAAACTGAATCGGATGCACCAGGTGCGGCGCCGTGCGATGCCGCAGGCGCTCGCGCTCGCGCAGCGCTTCGTACACGAGCTTAAACTGACCCTGCGGCAGGTAGCGGAAGCCGCCGTGAATCAACTTCGAGGAGCGCGACGACGTCGCGCCCGCAAAATCGCCGCGATCTATCAGGGCGACGCGCAGCCCGCGTATCGACGCGTCCCGCGCGGCGGCCGCGCCGTTGATCCCTGCGCCGATTATCGCAAGATCGAATTCCTCGTCGCGAAATCGCGCGAGGCTGCTTTCACGATTGAGCGTCGAGGCCAACTCAGTCTTCGGGATCTTCCTGGAACGAGTAGCGCTCCTCGGTCCAGGGGTCGGCATGGTTATGGTAGCCGCGCACTTCCCAGAATCCGCGCCGGTCTATATCGGCGAACTCGAGCGCGCGCACCCACTTGGCGCTTTTCCATCCGTAGAGCTTCGGTACGACGAGGCGCAGCGGAAATCCGTGATCCGGCTCGAGATCGCGCTCGTCATGGCGATGCGCCAGCATGACGTCGTCATCCAGAAATTCGGTGAGCGGCAGGTTGGTCGTGTAATCGCCGTCGCAATGCACGATCACGTAGTGCGCCTCGGGCTGAAGTTTCACCAGCTTCATCAGGTCCGCGACGCGCACGCCTTGCCACGCGTTGTCGAGCCGCGACCAGGTCGTCACGCAGTGAAAGTCGGCAACCATGCGCGATTGAGGCAGCGCGCGGAATTCTTGGTACGAAAATCGCAGCGGCTTCTCTATTAATCCTACAACCTTGAAGTCCCAGGTTTTTGGATCGAATCGCGGCGTGGGGCCGTAGGTGAGAACGGGAAAATTGTCCGTCAGAGTCTGTCCCGGTGGGACCCGCTCTGCCACGTCAGGCGTGGTTCGTACCTTTGCCATACAGCTGAGTAATATCCGACCGATCGATCCGGCGAAAGAGGATTGCTCTCTCATCCCCGCGACATCGCCTTGATGATCGCCGCCGTCACTTCATCGGTCGACGCCTTTCCGCCGACGTCGCGCGTCAGCACCTTTCCCGCCCGCAGCACCGACGCCGTCGCCGCGCGAATCTTATCGCCGGTCGCGCGATGGCCCAGATAGTCGAGCATCATCGCGCTCGACAGGATCATCGCGATCGGATTGGCGACGCCCATTCCCGCGATATCCGGCGCCGTCCCGTGTACCGCTTCGAAGATCGCACCCTTGTCGCCGTAGTTCGCGCCCGGCACCAGTCCTAATCCTCCCACCAGTCCCGCGCACAAATCTGAAACGATGTCGCCGTAAAGATTCTCCAGCAGCAGGAGGTCGAACGATTCGGGATGCGTCACCAGCCGCATGCAGGCCGCATCGACGATTTGCTCCTGGTACCGAATCTCTTTGTAACCAGCCGACACCGCGCGCGCGCATTTCAGGAACAAGCCGTCCGACAGCTTCATGATGTTGGCCTTGTGAATCGCGGTGATCGATTTGCGCCGATGCTGCCGCGCGTACTCGAACGCGAACTTCGCGATTCGCCGCGACGCGCGCGCCGTGATCACCTTGATACTCTCGACGACGCCCGGCGCGATCTCGTGCTCGATTCCCGAATACAGGTCCTCCGTATTCTCGCGCACGACGATCAGATCGACGTTGTCGAACGCGGTATGTACGCCGGCGAAGTTCATCGTGGGCCGCACGTTGGCATACAGGTCGAACGTGCGCCGCAGATGCACGTTGATCGAACGCCATCCCTCCGCCACCCGCGTCTCGAGCGGTCCCTTGAGCGCGACTCCCGTGCGTTTGAGCGATTTGATAAGCGCGGCCGGCACCGGAGTTCCAAAGCGCCGAAACGCGTTCATCCCCGCCGCCTGCCGATCCCATTCGATCGCGACTCCGGCCGCCTCGATCACCGCGAGCGCGGCGCCCACCACTTCCGGCCCGACCCCGTCGCCGGGAATCAGCGTGACCGCACGATTGTGCCTGGATTTCCCGTCGGCCCTGCCCGATAACCGCGTCTGCTGCTTCTTCATGAACTAATAATTCACCAGGCCGACAAAAATATCGCTTACGTTCGTCCCGCCCGGCCCTGTGACGAACAGTCCGCCCGCCGCTTTGAAAAAGTTATACGAGTCGTTGCGCGTCAATGCGGTCGCGGCGCTGACTCCCGCGCGTTCGCCGTCGGCGACCGTGCCCGGCGACGCGAATGCGCCCGCGGCGTCGGTCGGCCCGTCGATTCCGTCGGTGCCCGCGAACAGCGCGACGATTCGTTTCGGTTGCGCGCCCTCAATCTGCGACAGCTCGATTCCCATCGCGAGCGCGCAATGCTGCGCGCGTCCGCCCTTGCCGCCTCCGCGCACCGTCACGACCGGCTCGCCGCCTGCCACGACGCACACCCGGTCGTCGGCGATCGTGCATAAATACTCGGCGAGCGCGCGGCCCACGTCATCAGCTTCGCCCTGCATCGACTTCCCTCGCTGGGGATGATAGCCAAGTTCCTCAGCGGCGCGCTCGGCCCCTTCCAGAGCCAGGCTGCTGTCGCCGATGATCACGTTGGTCACGCGCTCGAGGATCGGATCGTCGGTCTTTACCGTCGCGCCTACTTCACCCGCTACCGCCCGCTCGAGGTATGAGCGCACCGTTTCCGGCGCCCGTCCCCAGACGCCGCGGCGTTTCAATACCGAGACCGCATCGCCGAAACTGCTCCAGTCGCCCGCGGTCAGACCCGAACCGATAGTCGCCAAATCGTTGCCGGGCACGTCGGACAGGATCAGGCCAAGCACGCGTGCGCCGCCGCAATGGCGAATCAGGCGACCGCCTTTCACGGCCGACAGATGCCTGCGCACGATATTCAGTTCGCGAATCGACGCGCCCGCTTTGAGCAGCGCCTGATTGACCGCAATCTTGTCCACGAGCGTGAGTCCCACGGCCGGCAGCGTGAACATCGCCGACGCGCCTCCGCTGATCGCGACGATCACCAGGTCGTCTGCCGTCGCCCGATGCAGCATCTCGCACGCCAGGCGCGCGGCCTGCTCCGACGACTCGTCGGGGACAGGATGACTCGCCGCCACAACTCGTTTTTTCAGTATTAAGGCCCGCTCCGTTGTCGCGGCGGAAGGTTTGGGGACTACGGCGATTGCGTCGACCAGCCGGTCGCCGACTCGGCGCTCGATCTCGTGCGCCGTCGCGGCCGCCGCCTTGCCAACGGCGAGCATGAACATCTCCGACGCGGTCGCGATCAAGTCGGGAACCTGCTCTGCGCCAAGGCATTCGCCATCCAGCGCGCGGCCGACCAGCCGCGCCGGATCGACCGCCGCGACCGCCGCGCGATAAATTTTCTCCAAATCGGCGCGCGCTGCCCGTTTCGAATCGGGATCTGTAGCAGGTGAACTCACACGCTAAGGCTTGAGCACGCGAATTTTTCCCGATGCTTCGGCCACCAGCACGACATCGGCCATCGCGATGAACAACCCGGTGCCGACCACGCCCGGAACCGCGAGCAGTTCGCGATCGAGCCGGGCCGGATTCGCAATCTTCTTCACCGCGCAGTCGAGAATCAGGTTTCCGTTATCAGTGATGAACTGCTGACCGTCCTTCTCGCGAACTCGAGGTTTCATCTCCATCGCTTTGATCTTCGCCGTCGCGAGCGTAACTCCGAACGGCACCACCTCGACCGGGATACTCCCACGGTCGCCCAATCTTTTCACGAGCTTCTCGTAACCGACCAGCACCACGAACCGCCGTGACGATGCGGCCACGATCTTCTCGCGCACGAGCGCGCCGCCGTATCCCTTAATCAGATTCCGCCGCGGATCGACTTCGTCGGCGCCGTCGAAATCGGTGTCGATGTGCTTCGCCTCCGCCAGCGTGGTGATCGGAATGCCGACCGCGCGCCCCAATTCCTCAGCCGCTTTGGAAGTAGGAACTC
>JBOHWI010000094.1:0-3105 GCA_050736675.1 Binatus sp. (SeqCode) | reverse complement strand
TCGAGATGAACACGCGCATCCAGGTCGAGCACCCTGTCACAGAGCTGGTGACGGGCGTCGACCTCGTGCGCACCCAAATCGAGATTGCCGCAGGGGCGAAGCTGCGGTTCAAGCAGAAGGATCTCGCGCAGCGCGGATGGGCGATCGAGTGCCGCATCTATGCGGAAGATCCAGCGGCCGGTTTCGTTCCGGCGCCGGGAAAAATCGAGACGCTAAGATTTCCCGACGGTCCCGGCGTCCGCAACGACGCCGGCGTTTACGCCGGCGCCGAAGTGCCGGTCTTTTACGACCCGATGATCTCGAAGCTCGCGGTGTGGGGCGCGAATCGCGGCGAGGCTATCGACCGGATGCGCCGCGCGCTCGGCGAATTCGTGATTTCCGGCGAGCTGCGCACCAACCTCGACTTCCATCGCTGGATCATGACGCATCCGAGGTTTTTGAAGGGCGATTTCGACACCAATTTCATCAACCAGGAATACCATCCGAATCAAAACGGCGCCGCGCCGCGCGGTGCGGAGCTCGCGGCGATTTTTCTTGCGGCGATCGCGGCGCAAGACAACACCAATCACAGCAACGGGGCCGGCGCGCAGCCGGTCGCCGCGCCGAATGCGTCCGCATGGCGGATGCTCGGCCGGCTCGACATGCTGCGGCGATAGCCGGGACCCTATCGATGCGATACCTCGCAATCCTTGACGGCAATGAACACGAAATCGAGATTGAAGAGCTCGCCGCCGACTCGTTCTCGATTCGTTTCGGTAAGAATAGTTTCGAGGCCGATTTGCGCCGCGTTGGACCAGTGTCGTTTTCGGTGATCGTCGAAAATCGTTCGTTCGATTTCGACGTGGCGCGCGACGGCGAGGAAACTGTCGTCGCGTCGCGCAGCGGCTCGACCCGGTTGACCGTCGCCGACGCGGCGCGGCGAACGGCGCGCGCCTCCGGCAAGCGGCGCGAAGTCAGCGGCCGCGTGGAAATAAAATCCGCGATGCCGGGACGCATCGTCAACGTGCTGGTCGCCGTCGGCGACGAAGTGAAGGCGGACCAGGGAATCATCGTCGTCGAAGCGATGAAGATGGAAAACGAAGTCAAATCGCCCAAGGCCGGCAAGGTGATCGAAGTGAAGGTGGTAGCGGGCCAGGCGGTCGAAAAGGGCCAGCTGATGATCGTTATCGAGTAAAATACGATGCCTGAAGACGATCGCAAAATCACATCCGCCCGCAAGAACTGGGAAGAGCGCAAACTCAATCCCGCTCTCAAGCGCGGGAAAGAACGGAAAGAAAACTTCGTCACCAGCTCTGGAATCCAAATCAAGCGAGAGTACGATCCCGAAGACCTGAGCGACTTCGACTTCGTCAACGACCTCGGCTTTCCCGGCGAGTATCCGTTCACGCGCGGCGTGCAGCCGACGATGTATCGCGGACGGCTGTGGACGATGCGCCAGTACGCGGGCTTTGGCAGCGCGGAGGAATCGAATCGCAGGTACCGCTATCTGTTCGAGCAGGGGCAGACGGGACTCTCGGTCGCATTCGACTTGCCGACGCAGATGGGCCGCGACTCGGATCATCTCCTGGCCGAGGGCGAAGTCGGACGCGTCGGCGTGCCGATTTGCTCGCTGGCCGACATGGAGACGCTGCTCGCCGAACTGCCACTCGACAAGATTTCGACCTCGATGACGATCAACGCGACCGCGTCGATTCTGCTGGCGCTGTACCTGGTCGTCGCCGAGCGCCGTGGCGTCAGCTGGAAAAAGGTCAACGGCACCATTCAGAACGACATCCTGAAGGAATACGTGGCGCGCGGAACCTACATCTATCCGCCGCGCGGCTCGATGCGGATCATCACCGACATTTTCAGTTTTGCGACCAGGGAAGTTCCGAACTGGAACACGATATCGATTTCCGGCTATCACATCCGCGAGGCCGGCTCGACCGCCGCGCAGGAACTGGCGTTCACGATTGCCGACGGGATCGCTTACGTTGACGCCGCGCTCAAGGCGGGTCTGCAAATCGACGCGTTCGCGAGCCGGCTGTCGTTCTTCTTCAACGTGCACAACAATTTCTTCGAGGAAGTCGCGAAGTTTCGCGCGGCGCGGCGGCTGTGGGCGAAGATAATGAAGGAGCGCTTCGGCGCGAAAGACGAACGCTCGATGATGATGCGGTTTCATGCGCAGACCGCGGGCTCGACGCTCACCGCGCAGCAGGTGGACAACAACGTCGTGCGCGTGACGATGCAGGCGTTGGCCGCCGTGCTGGGCGGAGCGCAATCGCTGCACACCAACTCCAAGGACGAGGCACTCGCGCTGCCCACCGAATCTTCAGTGCTGCTGGCACTGCGCACGCAGCAACTTATTGCGCACGAGTCGGACGTGGCCGATGCGATCGATCCGCTCGGCGGCTCGTACTACGTCGAACGGCTGACGACCGAGCTCGAAAAAAAGGCGGTCGAGTACCTTTCGAAAATCGACGATTTCGGCGGCGCCGTCGCGGCTATCGAGCGCGGCTACATGCAGCGCGAAATTCAGAACGCGGCTTTCATTTACCAGCGCGAGATTGAAACAAAGCAGCGAATTATCGTAGGGGTCAACCAGTTTACCGGAGGCGGCGAACCGCCGAGGGAAATTTTGCGGGTCAAGCCCGAGCTCGAGGAGAAACAGAAGGCTAGCGTTGGCCGCGTGCGGGCGGAACGAAATGCGACGGCGGCGGAGAAGGCACTCGCGCGGGTCGAGGCGGCCGCCCGTGACGGAGATAATCTGATGCCGCCGATCGTCGATGCGGTGCGCGGATGGTGCACGCTTGGGGAAATTTCGGACGCGATGCGCAAGGTATTCGGCGAGTACTCGCCGGTGAATACCGTGTAGCGTCGGGCCGTCAGATTCGTATAAAAAGAGAACCGGATCGGAAGGGCGATCGAGGAGACATAAATGGGGCCAATCCCGAAGGGGACATTTCTTACGAAGGGCGTGGGACGGCATCGCGAGAAACTGACTTCTTTCGAGCTGGCGCTGCGTTCGGCGGGGATTGCCGAGTTCAACCTCGTGCGAGTCAAATCGATTTTCCCGCCCAACTGCAAACTGCTCAGCCAGCAGGAGGGCCTGAAGTACCTGACGCC
>JBOHWI010000093.1:0-4702 GCA_050736675.1 Binatus sp. (SeqCode) | reverse complement strand
GCCGCGAGTCTTACCTCGCGGCCGCCCGGGTTCCTTCATCCGCGCACATAACTTGCCTCGCACGAATCTCACACGGTGGTGTAGAATTCCGGAGATCGAGGTGAGCTCAATTGAAGACCGGAATCATCGGCGCGCGCGGCGCCGGTAAATCGACTGTATTTCACGCACTGACGGGACTCGCGCCGATTCCGGGCACGGCCGAGGGCCGCAATCGCGCGCGACCCGGCCAAATCAAGGTTGCGGATCCACGTCTCGATTTTCTGGAGTCGGCTTACGGCTCGAAGAAGAAGATTCCGGTCGAGCTGACCATCCTGGACTTCGCGCCGAATCCAAAAGAGCAGAAAGAGGGCGCCGCGCTCGACCCAAGTCTGCTGCCGCTGGTGCGCGACATGGACGCTCTGCTGATCGTCATTCCGCAATTCGGCGGCATGGAAAAGGACCTGGTCGCGACTCTAGAAAGTATCGAGGGCGAGCTGGTCTTCGCCGACTTCGATCAGGCGGAGCGCCGACTCGAGCGATTGAAGAAAGAGAAGGGCAGCGACTTCGAGCGCGCCGCACTCGAGAAAGTGATCGCGTGGCTGGGCGACGGCAAGGCGCTCCGACTGCTCGAACTGACCGCGCAGGAGAGCCAGGCATTTTCGAGCTTCGGGTTTTTGTCGCGCAAGCCCGCGCTGGTCACGGTCAATTGCGAGATGGAACGCGCGGCCGCCGACGTCACCGGCGCCGAGCGCGCCGCGGTGCGCGCGCACGGACTCGAAGTCTTCAGGCTTGCGGCTGCGTTCGAGTCGGAGTTGTGGGAACTCGACGAGGCCGGCAAGAGCGAGATGCTCGAGGACGCGGGCCTCGACGCACCAGCGCGCGACCGTCTGATCGGTGCGCTCCACGATCATCTCGGCCTTATCACCTTCTACACCGCCGGCGAGCCCGAGGCGCACGCATGGTCGATCCGCCGCGGCGAATCGGCGCTCGACGCCGCCGGCGTAATCCACACCGATATCGCGCGCGGCTTCATCCGCGCCGAAGTCGTCAGCTACGAAGACTTCGCCATCCACAAATCCGACGCGAAAGTCAAAGAGGCGGGCAAGCTAAGACTCGAAGGCCGCGACTACATCATGCGCGACGGCGATATGATTCACATCCGCTTCAAGGTCTGATTCGACTACGCGGCGATACGGCGGAAAAATCGCAGCGCGTTGTCGGCGAGGAGCGCGCGCTTTTCATCGGCGGACAGGCGTGGATTGTTCACCACGAGTTCGGCGGCGTCGGGGAACTCGGCGTCGAAGTGCGGATAGTCTGATGCCCACATCAGGCGCGGCACGCCGATGAGGCGCATCGCTTCGGGCAATAGCGTCTCGTCGGGATCGAACGTGAAGAAGCATCGCTCGCCGCGCATGTGCTCGGACGGCTTGCGCGTCAGATGCGGCGTATGTCGCGCGAAGTGCTTGTAGTGTCCGTCCATCCGCTCAGCCCACCACGGCACCCACGAGATTCCGCCCTCGAAAAATCCCAGCCTGAGCGTCGGATAGCGCTCGAACAGTCCTCCGCCGACCGCTGCCGCCATCACGCGCATCTGATGCCACACGTGCCCCGTCAGATGCATCATGAACATGTTGTTGCCGACATCCTCGCGGCCGGGCGCGAAGGGCGGACGGTCGGTGCCGCCGTGAAAACAGATCGGCAGGTCGGCGTCCTGCGCGGCGCGATACAGCGGATCGAAGTACGGATGGTCGGGCAACATCCCGTCGAGATTGCCGAAGGTCATGATGCCGACGGCCCAGGGTTCGCGCGCGAGATACGCGACCTCCGCGGCGCATCGATCCATCTCGCGCTGCGGGACGATCCCGACCGCTTTGATTCGCGCCGGGAACGAGCCGCAATACTCTCCGACCCATCGGTTGTATGCGCGCGCGAGTGCGGATTCCATCGCGGGGTCGCTCGCGGCGCAAACAGAAGTCGCGACGGTCGCGAAGCAGACCGCGACATGGATGCCCTCCTTGTCCATGTCGCCGATGCGCTCGGCAGGATCGTAGCCGCCTGCCGACGACGCGAGCGGATGGTTGCGGCCCGACGGCAGTTTGCCCAGGCCGGTGACTTCGTTCGCCTCGCCGAGCGGACGCTCCGCCGACCGCCATTTCGGATATAGGGCGGGGACGATTCCGAGGTTGCCGGCGCCGACCCGCAACAGCAGTGCGTCAGCGGCGGCGCGGAATTTCGGATCGATGTGCGTCGAGTAGAGCGACGCAGGCTCGGTGACGTGGCCGTCCGCGTCGATAATTCTGAATCCTGACAGTGACATGTGGACTTGCGCCGATTGTCGTGGAGCAGAACGGGCGCTGTCAACGCAATATGCGATACCCGCAATAGATCTCATTCTGCCTTTCCGCGCTTGAATCTGTTTGGTAGGCTGGCTGATATGAGTATGCTTGTGCGAGAGCGCCGCTCAATCGTAGCTGTGATTATCGGCGCAGTTGTTTTGTCGCTGGCGGCGGCGGGATTCGCGTCTGACCTGGGGTCGCTGCTCAACAACAAGCCAAAGGAGCCGGACAAGTTCGCGATCATCCGGGTCGCCAAGCTCGCTTCGTTGATGGCCGATCCGAATTCGCACGTTAATATCTATGACGCGAACGGATGGGGCCTGCGTTCTACGGCCGGCGTGATTCCGGGCGCGCATCTGCTCACCAGCGACGACAAATATGATGTCGCGAAAGAGTTGCCCGCCGACAAAAGCGCGAAGCTCGTCTTCTATTGCGCAGACTTGCATTGAACCGCCTCGCATGAAGCCGCCCGGCGGGCGGAAGCGGCGGGTTACAGCGACGTGAGCGTGATGAGCGACGGTATCGCGGGATGGAAGCAAGCCGGCAAGCCCGTCGACTATCCGAAGCTCGAAGAGACGAAGAACGGCTAGGCCTCAGCTCAGTGTAGTCGGCGCCGCGCGATGACATATAGTGTCGGCGTGCAGCGCGACGATCCAACTCCGATTCCAGAGCCGTTGAGTGCAGCGATTCGCGAGCTGACGCCCCGAAGCATAGTGCTCGGCATCGCGCTCGCGCTGATCCTCGGTGCGGCGAATGCCTATCTCGGTTTGTACGCGGGCCTGACCGTATCCGCCAGCATTCCAGCCGCTGTCATCTCGATGGCGATTCTTCGGATTCTCGGCGGCTCGACGATCCTCGAGAATAATGTCGTGCAGACGATCGCGTCGGCGGGCGAGGCGGTCGCGGCCGGTGCGATCTTCACATTTCCGGCGCTGGTGATTCTGGGCGGCGTCAAGACATTGCCGTATGTCGAGGTGACGGCGCTATGCGTCGTGGGCGCGACGACAGGCGCTTTGCTGGTGGTGTTTCTGCGCCGCGCGTATATCGTCGAGGAGCGGCTGCCGTTTCCCGAAGGAGTTGCGTGCGCGCAAGTGCTTCGAGCCGGCGACGCGCGGGCGAATGTTCGCCCGCTCGTCGTTGGCGGTTTGATCTCGGCGGCTCTCAAAGCGCTTCAGGACGTTGCCGGAGTCATCCCGGGGGCGGTATCGGGCGCGCGATGGGTCGGCAGCGCCGCGGTCGCCGGGTCACTGGACATTTCCGCGGCGCTGCTCGGCGTCGGGTACATAATAGGCATCAGGATCGCGGCGCTGGTGTTCGCGGGTGGCGCATTCGCGTGGTTCGTTGCGATTCCGGTGCTCACCGCGTTTCATCCCGGGCGCGGAATGGGAGACGCCGCTATGCGAGCGTCGCAACTGTGGAGCGGCCAGGTGCGGTATCTTGGCGTCGGCGCGATGCTGACCGGCGGCGGCGTCACGTTGTGGCGGCTGCGCACGCGGATCGCGTCCGCAATCGCCGACAGCATCCGCATCGTGCGCTCGACGCAGGCCGCCGCGACGGCGCGCGAGGACAACGACCTCTCGGCGCGCTCGGTGCTGACCGCCGTGGCGCTTTGCGTTCCGGTCATTTTCGTGATCTGCGTCGGTCTCAGCGGGCGAGTGGCGCTCAGCGCGGCGCTCGCGGTGCTGCTCACGTTGATCTGTTTTTTCGCGACGGCGATCGCGGGCTATCTGACCGGAATAGTCGGCGCGTCGAACAATCCCGTCTCCGGCGTGACGGTGATCGTGCTGCTTGCGGTGGCGCTGTTTCTGAAATTTGCCGGCGTGTCGCAAAGCGTCGGGCCGCAACTGGCGATTCTGTCGGGTGCGATCGTGTGCACGGCGGCGGCGATGGCGGGCGATTCCATGCACGATCTCGCGACCGGTTTTCACGTCGGCGCGACGCCGCGCTCGCTGGAGATAGGCGTACTGGTCGGCGCGATTGCGTCGTCATTCGTGATGGCGCCGATTTTGAATCTGCTGATCGCGGGCTACGGAATAGCGGGCACCGCGACCGCGCGGGCCGGCGCGCTGGCGGCACCACAGGCGTTTCTCATGGCGAAAGTGACGCAGGGAGTATTTCATGGCGGATTGCCGCTGGGAACGATTGCGGCAGGCGCGGCGCTGGCGGCGATTCTCGGGTTGAGCGATCGCTACCTGGAACGGATCGGATCGAAGTGGCGCACCCCGATCATGCCCGCCGCGATCGGTTTGTATCTGCCGTTCGGACTGAGCGTAACGATTTTTGTTGGCGCGCTGGCGCACTCGTTTCTTGGAGTCGAGGATGACGCAGAGAGCGGAGCCGGAATTCTGCTCGCAGCCGGTCTGGTGGCGGGCGAAGCGCTGATGGGC
>JBOHWI010000092.1:0-5787 GCA_050736675.1 Binatus sp. (SeqCode) | reverse complement strand
GCCATACAGGGTGTCGCCGACAATAGGATGGCCGAGGCTCGCCAGATGCACGCGAATCTGGTGGCGGCTGCCGGTCTTCGGCGCGACGGACAACAGTGTGAAGTCGCCGATGCGTCGGATTGGCTCGACGAGTGTACTCGCGGCACGCCCCGCGCGTTTCGGATTCGCACTCGAAGGATCGCCGGCAACCATCTTGCGCGCGTTCTTCGGGTGATGCGCGATCGGCGTGTCGATCTGAATCTTCTGCTCGAGCGATCCCGCGACCAGCGCCTGATAGCGCCGCGCGACGCGCCCGGCGCGAATCGCGTCGCGCAGTTTCTCGAATGCGCCACGATTGCGCGCTATCAGAATCGCGCCCGAAGTGCCGTTATCCAGCCGATGCACGAGGCCGCCTTCGAGCGGCTTCTCGCCCACGGTCGCAATCTCAGGAAAGCGCGCGACGACTGCGTTCATTAAGGTGTCGCGTTCTTCAGCGTGAAGCGGATGGCAAGGCATGCCGCCGGGTTTGTTCACGACGATCACGCTCGCATCTTCGTGGATAACTTCGAGCGGGAGATCGGCGTTCGGCTCGATCACTGCGCGCCGATTCGTTTGTGCGACTTCGACCCGATCGTCGGCGCCGACGATCTCGCTCGTCTTCGAGCGCCGCCCGTTGATTCGCACCATCCCGCGCTCGACCAGCTCCTGCGCCGCGCGCCGCGAGGGCGCAAATCCGGTCCGCACCAGGTAATGATCGAGCCGTTCCTTTAGTGCGTCAGGCAAGGAGCTAGTGCGTCGCCCCGGTGGCGGTTGGAGTCGCCGCTGCGGGTCGAGGGTTGTACACGGAAAATTGAAGGGTTGCGGCGTAGAGCAGAATTCCGAGCAGGATTGCCGCGGTGAGAATGTCCACGAACCCAAGTTGCTTTGCTCCCCGTGCCAGATGATTCAGTCCCCGCATTCCTTCTCCTTCTCGCTTCACCATCATACTCCCGCCGCACTGCGCGAAGCCGAGCGCACCTGCTTGCCCCGCTCGGGCAGCCCGAACAGGCGCCGCAGCTCGCGCCCGGTCTCGGACTTCTCGCACGCCGCGATATCCAGCGGAGAGCCCGTCGCAACGACGCGCCCGCCTTCGTCGCCGCCACCGGGTCCGAGATCGATGACGTAATCGGCGTTCGCGATGAACTCGAGGTTGTGCTCGATCACGACCAGCGTGTTGCCCTCGGCGACCAGCCGATTGAGCACCTTGATCAATCGTTTGATGTCGGTCGAGCTGAGCCCGGTCGTCGGCTCGTCAAGGATGAACATTCGCGGCAGATGGTTGCCGTCCGCGCCCGCCGGCGCGGGTTCGAGATCGGCGAGCAGAAAGCGCGCGAGCTTGAGGCGCTGCGCCTCGCCCCCGGACAGCGTCGAGGTGGTCTGTCCGAGCCGGATGTAACCGAGGCCGACCGCGATGAGCGCGTCGAGCCGCTTGACGATCGCCGGATGGTGAACGAAAAACGCGCGCGCGTCCTCGACGGTAAGATCGAGCACCTGGTTGATGCTGTAGTTGCGGAGTTTAATCGCGAGTATATGGCTCTGGAAGCGGCGGCCGTCGCACGCGTCGCATTTCACCTCGAGGTCCGCCATGAAATGCATCTCGATGGTGACGATCCCGCTGCCGCTGCACTTCTCGCATCGCCCGCCCGTGACGTTGAAGGAAAAATGCCGCGCCTGCACGCCCAACCGGCGCGCCTCGGGGCTGGCGGCGAACAGCTTGCGGATTTCGTCGTAGATTTTCAGGTAGGTCGCGGGATTCGAGCGCATCGAGCGCGTCGGCAATTCCTGTCCCATGTGCACCATCTCGCCGATCAGCTCGAGGCCGTCGATCCGCTCGCACTTGCCGGGCTCCGCCGAGCTGTTGCCGGAACGCCGCAGATAATTGTTGTAGAGCACGTCCTCGACCAGCGTCGATTTTCCTGATCCTGATACTCCTGTCACGCAGATCATGCGCCCGGCCGGGAGCGCAACGTCGATTCCTGCGAGATTGTGCTCGCGCGCGCCGACGATTCGAATCGCGGGATCGCGCTTGATGAACTTCCGCCGCTTCGCCAGCGCGCGCATCAGCAGCACGCGCCCCGGCGACGACGCCATGCTGTCGAGCGTCGCCTTCGCCGGGGCGCCCGAGTAGGTCAGCTCGCCGCCCTCGCTGCCGCCGCCGGGCCCGAGCTCGACGACGTGATCGGCGCCCGCGATCATCGCGGGGTCATGCTCGACGACTATCACCGTGTTTCCGAAATCGCGCAGGCTGTAGAGCACCGCGAGCAGCCGCCGTGCGTCCGCCGCGTGCAGTCCTACAGTCGGCTCGTCTAATGCGTATAAAGTCCCGACCAGCACGCTGCCGAGCGCGCTCGCCAGATGAATCCGTTGCGCCTCGCCGCCCGACAGCGTGCGCGCCTGCCGCTCGACCGTCAGGTAGCCGAGCCCGACTTCGACCAGGTAGCCGACACGATTGCGCAGCTCGCGCATCACAACCGCGGCGCGGGTCGCGACTTCGGTCATCGACTCAATCTCGTCGAGCCACCCGACGAGATCGCGAATCGAGAGCCGCCCGACGCCGGCGATCGACTGACCGTCCACGAGCACGTTGAGCGCCTCGGCCTTCAGCTTGGCGCCGCCGCATGCGGGGCAGGTGACGAAGCGGCGATACTTCGCGAGCAGAATCCGCACGTGAGTCTTGTAGCGGCGTCCTTCGAGCCACTTGAAGAAGCCGTGCACGCCCGGCCACTTGTCTTCGTCCCATTTGCCGCGCGGACCTTCGTCGCCGTCGAGCAGCCAGGTGCGCTCCTCGTCGGTCATCTCGCGATACGGCGCCGACGTGCGGATTTTCCTGCGCCGCGCCAGCTTAAGCATCCACTCGTTCATCTCGCGATACGCCGGTGTGCGCCACGGCGCGACCAGTCCATTGCGCATCGACAGCTTTGGATTCGGAATCACCTTGTCGAGATCGAGTTCGACCGTGCGCCCGAAGCCCTCGCATTCGGGACACGCGCCGATCGGGCTGTTCGACGAGAACAGCGCCGTGGTCGGCTCGGCAAACGCGGTCGCGCATCGCGAGCAGTTGAAGCGACGGTCGAAGTCTATCGCGCCGCCGCTATGTGTCTTGCCGTTATCGCGCTCGACGCGGACGGCCCGCGCGCGTCCGGCGCCCAGGTAGAAGGCCTTTTCCAGCGCCTCGCGGACGCGTTCGTTTTCATTCTCGCCGCTCACCGAGATACGGTCGACGACGACCATCAAAGCATTGCCCGCATGGGGCGCGGCGCCGTTGTGCCCTTCCGCAGCAATTGCGCGCGCGGCGAACTCGGCAGTCTCGGTGATCACGTCGTCGGCGTACAGGCGATGGTACCCGTTCTGAATCAGGTAGCCCGCGGCGTCGGGGATCGAGCGCGAGCCCGCGTCGAACGGCGCCAGCATGACGTACAGCCCGGGCGTGGCGAGGATTCGTGCGCCCGCACTCTCGACGGTGTCGCGGCTGACTTCGCCGCCGCATTTCGGACAGACCGTGCGCCCGACCGTCGCGAACAGCAGGCGCAGGTAGTCGCTGATTTCGGTGACCGTGCCGACCGTCGAGCGCGCGTTCTTGATCGTGTTCTTCTGGCGCAGGGCGAGCGCCGGCGGAATCTCGGAGATCGAATCGACATCCGGCCGCTCCATCCGCTCCAGGAACAGGCGCGCGTAAGTCGAAAGGCTCTGCACGTAGCGCCGCTGGCCCTCGGCATAAACGGTGTCGAACACGAGGCTCGACTTGCCCGAGCCCGACACTCCCGTGACGACGGTCAGCTTCTCGCGCGGAATTTCGAGCGAAATATCAGCCAGGTTGTGAGTGCGCGCGCCCCGGATACTGATTGAGCGATCCAAGTTGCTCCCAGCCGTTTACCGAGGGTCAGCGATCGGCCGCGCCTTTTTCTTGCGCTCGCCCGGATATTCGCCGGCGACCTTGGCGTACAACTCGGCGAGCTGGACGTCGAACTTCGCCTGTATTAGGCGCGTCTCGGCCTCGCGCTCAGCCTCCGGCCTGGACGCCAGCGGGGCCAGTTCTTCTTCGAGGCGCTGCATCAGGCGATTTCGCGCCACCAGATATTCGTAGCCGTTCATAGGCGGCAAAACCTCTCAATCCAAAGATCAGAATTATAGGTTATCCGCACTCCGCGGTCATCAGCGCCGCGCGACGAAAATCCACACAAACACGTCGAGCACCGAGGTTCGATTGTGCGAGATAAGTGCGCTCTCTTTGTCATTCTGAGCGCAGTGAAGAATCCCGGATCTTTCTCGACGCTCGCCAACGCGGCCCCAACCGCGGAGCGATCACGGCGCCATTCGACATCCGACGCATCGACTCAAAACCTGAACCGGCTTCGCCGGTGCGAAGCTGTCCGAGGGGCTCGCGTTCCTCGCGTCGTCAGGATGACCCGAGCTGAGCCTCAGTCGCGGCATATTTATGCGCTTGCGCCCGAGGTATACGTTATCTTCACTTGGACACGCAGACAGAATCATCGCCTGATACCCGCGCCCTTGAAATCATTCGCGCATGGCCCGAGACCGCGGTCTGCCACGGCTTTATCGGGCGCGCGGGCGGCGTCAGCACCGGCGCGTTCGCTTCGCTGAATCTCTCCTACTGGGCCGGTGACGACGAGCGCGCCGTCGACGCCAACTGGCAGCGCGTACGTCACAAAGTGCCGGCACTTGAGACCGTTGCGCGGCTCAACCAGGTGCATGGCAACGTCGTTCACGCCGCGACTCGCGGCACTGCCGCGCTGCGGCCGGCGGGTGACGGCATCGTAACCGCAGAGCCCGGCGTCATGCTCGGAATATTCACCGCCGACTGCGTGCCGATTTTGATGGTCGATGCGAAGCGCAAAATAGCCGGCGCCCTTCACGCCGGATGGCGCGGCGTTATCGCGGATATCGCCGATGCCGGCCTCCGCGCGATGGTCAAGCTCGGCGCTCGCGCCTCCGACATCCGCGCCGCGATGGGCCCCTCGATCGGGCAATGTTGTTTCGAGGTGGACGCCGAGCTTGGCGATCGCTTCGGCCGCGAGATTTCGGGTGCGAGAAATCATACAAGGGCAGGGCGCCCCGGCAAGGCCTTTATCGACTTGCGCGCTGTCGTGCGCGACCAGCTGGAGCGCGCGGGACTGGCCGCCGCGAATATCGAGAGTGTCGGACCGTGCACGCGATGCGCCTCGGATCAATTTTTTTCGCGGCGCGCGGCCGGCGGAAAAACGACCGGCCTGCAGATGAGCTTTGTCGGCTTCTCCGCGTAGCAAGATGCCCCAACGCAAACCAAAGAAGCATCGTGCGGGTGGCTTGATCGCGAAAATTCGCAAGCCGATGGCGCCGCCGTCGAAAACGATCGAAGACCCAACCAAATACAAGCGCGAGCGCGAGCTGGAAAGGCTCCGCCGCGAGGAGAAATCCGGGAATCGCTGATGGCATCGCCGGTAAGAGGACAAGTTCGAGTCGGCATCATCGGCGCCGGCCTCATCGCCCAGAATCATTCGCTGATGCTGCGCTGGGTGGCCGATTGCACCGAGCAAAGCGTTCGCGTCGTCTCGATTGCCGACGTGTCACATCCGGCGGCCGAGCGGCTCGCGGCCAGGTGGCAGGGCGCGCGCGCGCTCGAATCTGCCGAAGAGATAATCGCCGATCCGTCGATCGACGCAGTATGGATCTGCACGCCGACCGCGATGCATCGCCAGGTCTGTATCGCCGCCGCGCGCGCCGGCAAGCACATTTTCTGCGAGAAGCCGCTCGCGATGACCGCCGCGGAAG
>JBOHWI010000091.1:0-3576 GCA_050736675.1 Binatus sp. (SeqCode) | reverse complement strand
CCTTCGACCTCCGGGTTATGAGCCCGGCGAGCTACCAGACTGCTCCACCCCGCCTCGGCAGTGTATCTGCCGGTTGGTCAGCCGGTCAACATCGAACGCGTAAAATGCGCGCGGGCGTGTGAAAACGGCGATCGCGGTGTCGAGCCTGCGATCGCGTCGCGGACTCGAATCCAATCTGAAACTAGCCGGCGAGAATCCGGATGTTGCAGTTGCGATGCTTGATCCCGAACTCGATGATTTCCTTTTCGATCGCGGTCGCGTCCGGTTTCGAGTCGGTGAGCATCAACTGCTTCGCGACGGCGTTGTCGACACCGTCGGCTTCGACGTCAAGGTTGTGATCGTCACAGATAATAAATGCCATTTGGTTGAAAGCACCTCGAACGAACAAAGCTATAAGATTTTTTCGCCGAATTGAACCGCGCGATGGCAGGCCGGCGCGACGCGATTTATGCTAGTCGTGATCGAAATGCGCGCGGGCGAGATATCAAACATGCAAACGCGGGAGTCGATGCCACGAGCCTGAAGGGAAAAGCCGCGGCGATCGGAATCGGAGAACTCAAGCCGTTCAAGGAACACGGCGACCTGACCGCGCTGGGCCTGATGGCGCGCGTGTCGGCCGAAGCGATCGCGGACGCGGGTCTGGAGAAAAAAGATATCGACGGCTTCCTCGTCGGCGTGCCGTATTCTGATCCGGGAATGATTTACCCGGCCAGCGCGGCCGAGGTGCTGGGGCTCAACACGCGCATGCTGAACCAGGTTGATATCGGCGGCGCAAGTGCCGCCGGGATGATCTGGCGCGCGGCCGCCGCCATCGACGCGGGGATGTGCAGCGCGGTGCTATGCCTCGTCGCGGATCTGAACAAGGTCGGCGACCAGCGCCCGCCGGTCATCTCAGTGCAGCGCGAATTCGAGGCGCCGTACGGAAATATCGGTGCGAACTGCGGCTACGCCATGATCGCGCATCGCCATATGTTCGAGTACGGCACGACGGCGCGGCAGATGGCGAAGGTCGCGGTCGATCAGCGGACCAGTGCCCTCAAGAATCCGCTGGCGACGTTTAATGACAAGCCGCTCACTATAGACGACGTGCTGAACTCGCGCATGATCGTCGATCCGCTGCACCTTTATGAAATTGTGAGTCCGGTGAGCGGCGGCGCCGCGATAATCGTCGCCTCGCCCGAGGTGGCGAAGCGCGCGAAAAATCCGCCGATATGGCTGCTGGGCGCCGGCGAATACGCCAACCATTCGACGATCACGTATGCGCCGTCGATCACCACCTCGCCGATCAAGCCGGCCGCTGAGAATGCGTTCAAGATGGCCGGCCTGCAACCGAAGGATATGGACCTCGTGTGTCCGTACGACTGCTACACGATCACGGTGATCGTTACGCTCGAAGATGCGGGTTTCTGCAAAAAGGGGCAGGGCGGGCCGTTCGTCGCAGAGCACGACCTGTCATACGCGGGCGATTTTCCGTGCAACACACATGGCGGGCAGTTGTCCTTCGGCCAGCCGGGCCTGGCGGGCGGCATGAGTCACGTGACGGAAGCGATAAGACAGTTGATGGGACGCGGCGGCGAGCGCCAGGTCAAGGGCGCTGCGCTCGGCTACGTCAACGGCAACGGCGGAATAATGAGCGAGCAAGCAAGTCTCGTGCTGGAGCGCAGATCATGAGCGAGTACTACAAACCGCTTCCAAAGCCATCGCCAACCAGCCGTCCCTTCTGGGAGGCGGCCCGGCGCCACGAATTGACGCTTCAGCGATGTGCCGCGTGCCGCGAGTATATCTACTACCCACGCCCCCGATGCCCCAAATGTTTCTCGGACAACCTTGCGTGGGAGCGCCTCAGTGGGCGCGGCAAAGTGTACAGCTATACCGTCGTGCGGCGAGCGTCGAGCCGCGCGTTTGCGGACGGGCCGTACGTGCTGGCGATCGTCGAGTTGGCCGAGGGGCCGCGCATGACGAGCAATCTCGTCGCGCCGCCGGAGACTGTGCGGGTCGAGCTGCCGGTCCAGGTCTTCTTCGACGACGTGACCCCGGACTGCACGCTGGTGAAGTTCAAGCCCGCGTGATGCGGCGAGCGTGGCGCGCAAGTTTCGCGTCGAACGTTACCAGCGGGCATTCAAGTCGGCGCGCGGCTTGAAGATAGGCCGCATCATAGACCGTCAGATTGGTCTCAAGCGCAAGCTCGAGCAGCTCGAGCGGCGCTATCGCAACCAGCTCAACTTGGATTGCAAGCGCTACGCGCAACTTTATAGCGATATCGAATCGCCGCGACGGAACGATTCGAGTTTTCTTTAAGGCCACGCTGGCCAATTCGTACGGATATATATCCGGCGCGAAAAGTGTCGCGTCGCGGAGCAAATCTTCGGCCTCGTCCGCTCTCGATTCTTCGAAGGCCAGCGCGGCGATCACCGAGGCGTCGACTACCTTATCGGCCATCGCGATCTTCGCGAATCATTTTCGTGCTGTCCCCGGGAACTGGAGGCCCGGCGCGGCGGACCGCTTCCCTCAGTTCTGCGACGGTCAGCCGCGCCGGCGAAGCGGCGTCCTCCAGAACGGCCATCAACTCACGCTGCAGCGACCGCTTGTGTATCGCCGCCCTGTGCCTCAATCGTTTCACCAACTTCTCAGGGACTTTCTTGATCGACAGAGTTAAAGTCATCTATGGCTCGCCAGTGGTTCCATTTTGGAACCACTGTAGCTCAATGCCGTCGCATATGCAAAACGAAAGCGGCCCTCCGCGGGGAGAGCCGCTTTTCTTTCGACGCTGATGCTCGCGCGCGGTTATTTGCTCGGGTCGGGCGTGATGCGCAGGTACGGCTTCACGACCTTGTAGCCCTTGGGGAATTTTTCTTTGAGCACTTTCTCATCCTGCAGCGACGGCACGATGATGCAATCTTCGCCGTTCTTCCAATCAGCCGGCGTCGCGACCTGGTACTTGTCGGTCAGTTGCAGCGAATCGATCGCGCGCAGGATTTCCTGGAAATTGCGCCCGGTGCTCGCCGGGTAGGTCAGAGTCAAGCGGATTTTCTTGTTGTTGTCGATCACGAAAACCGAGCGGACCGTCAGCGTGTCGTTCCACTCCGGATGAATCATGTCGTACAGCTTCGCGACTTTTTTGTCGCCGTCGCCCAAAATCGGGAAGTTCATCGTGGTGTGCTGCGTCTCTTCGATATCGCCGACCCACTTCTTGTGCGACGGCACGTCATCAACGCTCACGCCAATCGCCTTGATGTTGCGCTTGTCGAACTCGCTCTTGAGCTTGGCTACCGTGCCCAGCTCGGTGGTGCAGACGGGCGTGAAGTCCTTTGGATGGGAAAACAGAATCGCCCACTTGTCGCCAATCCATTCGTGAAAATGGATCGGTCCCTCGGTCGATTCCTGGGTAAAATCCGGTGCAACGCTTCCGATGTGAAGTGCCATATCAGTCACCTGCCTCTTGAGTTGTTTCTTCTTTTGGATAGGGGTTCCGCCTCGAAAAAACCATGGCGGGCACTCCTTCCGATTAAGAGATAAATAAGACTCACTAAGTTATCTACTGCAAAACCTACCGTCAAGACTCGCGCCGGTCAAGAC